>NZ_JBBCZC010000149.1:0-202 GCF_037144575.1 Sporosarcina sp. USHLN248 | reverse complement strand
GCGGTGAGCCTCCTCGTTCGCTTCGCTCCCTGCGGGGTCTCACCTGTCCCGCTAATCCCCCAGGAGTCGGCGCCTTTCACTCCAAGCAACTACTCATCACTTCAAACTATACATATACAAAAAAATCGTCCAATCTTGTAAAATGGAAGTGACTAAACCCCATTTCAGAAAGGACGATTTTTATGTGCAATCCGAAGATTAC
>NZ_JBBCZC010000148.1:0-209 GCF_037144575.1 Sporosarcina sp. USHLN248 | reverse complement strand
GCCTCGACAGGCGTTGGAGGGCTTGAACATAAGGCGCTTTTTGCCTTATGCTTCAAGACCGAAACGACCCGAGAGGCTGGCGTTCGGAGCTGGATGGTAACAAAAGCGTAGAACGCCGTTTAGCCTCGACAGGCGTTGGAGGGCTTGAACATAAGGCGCTTTTTGCCTTATGCTTCAAGACCGAAACGACCCGAGAGGCTGGCGTTCGG
>NZ_JBBCZC010000147.1:0-212 GCF_037144575.1 Sporosarcina sp. USHLN248 | reverse complement strand
TGGTACAACAAATTTCGAATACACGGCACCCTTGGTTATCTGACACCGATGGAATACCGCAAGGCTGCCGCAGGGAGTTAAGCAGATATCGTGCAAGGGATGTTGCGACTTGACAGCGAGCCTCTACGGGCATGACTTCCGAGCCAGGACGCCAGCTTCAAAGAGATCCGGCTCATCCTGCCAAAGTTATCATGCCCGCCCCTCACTGTAAA
>NZ_JBBCZC010000146.1:0-213 GCF_037144575.1 Sporosarcina sp. USHLN248 | reverse complement strand
ATCATTGCGAATGCAGAAACACACGAACCGCTGGACATCTTACCGAATCGAAGGAAAGAAACGATTAAGGATTATCTCCACAAATACGGGGCAGACGTTGAATTGGTGGTCATGGATATGAATCCAAGCTTTAAGGCAGCTGTGAAAAAGGCATTGGGACGCCCTGTCATTGTCGCAGACCGTTTTCACTTTTGTCGTTATATCTACTGGGCG
>NZ_JBBCZC010000145.1:0-213 GCF_037144575.1 Sporosarcina sp. USHLN248 | reverse complement strand
CCGGGGGGCGGGCGGTGAGCCTCCTCGTTCGCTTCGCTCCCTGCGGGGTCTCACCTGTCCCGCTAATCCCCCAGGAGTCGGCGCCTTTCACTCCAAACAACGACTCATCACTTCAAACTATACATATACAAAAAAATCGTCCAATCTTGTAAAATGGAAGTGACTAAACCCCATTTCAGAAAGGACGATTTTTATGTGCAATCCGAAGATTAC
>NZ_JBBCZC010000144.1:0-215 GCF_037144575.1 Sporosarcina sp. USHLN248 | reverse complement strand
GATCACTTTAAAGCAAAGATATTATTAAACATTAGATATAAAGAAATTGGGGTTCATTTAGGATAAGAATTATTTGAATACAAAAATCGGTATAAAAGAGATTCGTTGATTTGCGCTACAGGGCGGACGCTTTCCGCCGGCATGGCTTCAGCCGCTTCCCTCGCTTTGCTCAGTCCAGGGTCTTCAGCTCATGCTATTCCGGCAGGAGTCGCCGC
>NZ_JBBCZC010000143.1:0-216 GCF_037144575.1 Sporosarcina sp. USHLN248 | reverse complement strand
CTTGCCAGACAAGGCGCGAAGTCGAGCGAAGACCCGAATAGAACTTAAGGTTCATGAGGGGACGAGCGAGACGAGCAACGCAGTATGCGAGCGTTTGTCAACAAGCTGAAGGGGCTGTCCAATAAGTCCCTAAAATAGAACAGGTGGCGAAAAACGAATCGTTTTTCGCCACCTGTTCTTGTATTTTTCTCATTCAATACTGAAAGTAGCTCGCGG
>NZ_JBBCZC010000142.1:0-221 GCF_037144575.1 Sporosarcina sp. USHLN248 | reverse complement strand
ATAGCGAAGAGGTCACACCCGTTCCCATCCCGAACACGGAAGTTAAGCTCTTCAGCGCTGATGGTAGTGGGGGGCTTCCCCCTGTGAGAGTAAGACGTCGCCAGGCAAAGGGGGCTGTCCAATAAGTCCCTAAAATAGAACAGGTGGCGAAAAACGAATCGTTTTTCGCCACCTGTTCTTGTATTTTTCTCATTCAATACTGAAAGTAGCTCGCGGATGCC
>NZ_JBBCZC010000141.1:0-221 GCF_037144575.1 Sporosarcina sp. USHLN248 | reverse complement strand
ACAGGGCGGACGCTTTCCGCCGGCATGGCTTCAGCCGCTTCCCTCGCTTTGCTCAGTCCAGGGTCTTCAGCTCATGCTCCTAACGCTTCGCTTTTACTCGCAAAAGAATTTGCTATTCCGGCAGGAGTCGCCGCCTTTCGCTCCAATCAACGAATCTCTTTTATACCGATTTTTGTATTCAAATAATTCTTATCCTAAATGAACCCCAATTTCTTTATATC
>NZ_JBBCZC010000140.1:0-223 GCF_037144575.1 Sporosarcina sp. USHLN248 | reverse complement strand
GGACGCAGTAGGATAGGGTGAGCGCGCTGTTGGTCATGCGCGTCTAAGCAGTGAGGTGTGGAACGAGGCAAATCCCGTTCCTATAACACTGGGCTGTGATGGCAAGGGGAAATGTCCCCGGAGTCCCTGATTTCACACTGCCAAGAAAAGCCTCTAGCGAGGCGGGAGGTGCCCGTACCGCAAACCGACACAGGTAGGCGAGGAGAGAATCCTAAGGTGATCG
>NZ_JBBCZC010000139.1:0-223 GCF_037144575.1 Sporosarcina sp. USHLN248 | reverse complement strand
GTATTCCAATGGTTTTCTGGAAGGGATTAATAACAAAACGAAAGTGATGAAGCGCAATGCCTATGGTTTTAGGCGCTTCGATCACTTCAAAGCAAAGATATTATTAAACATCAGATATAAAGAAATTGGGGTTCATTTAGGATAAGAATTATTTGACTACAAAAATCGGTATAAAAGAGATTCGTTGATTGGAGCGAAGCGTTAGGAGCAGAAGATTAGGCTG
>NZ_JBBCZC010000138.1:0-223 GCF_037144575.1 Sporosarcina sp. USHLN248 | reverse complement strand
ATGCAGGATACAGTTTTCAGGCAGCTCTCCCAATTGTTCTAAGGTATCTAGAACGAAGGCAGTATCCTGTGTGGAACCAATGGTGTATGCCACGATTTCTCCATTATACAGGTCCTTAATACTCGAAAGATACATCATAGATTGCCCAAATGGCAAGTACGTAATATCGGTCACTAACTTCTCCAAAGGCTTCTCAGCTACAAAATCACGGGATAGGATATTC
>NZ_JBBCZC010000137.1:0-223 GCF_037144575.1 Sporosarcina sp. USHLN248 | reverse complement strand
TCAAAGGAATTGACGGGGACCCGCACAAGCGGTGGAGCATGTGGTTTAATTCGAAGCAACGCGAAGAACCTTACCAGGTCTTGACATCCCGCTGCCCGGTGTAGAGATACACCTTTCCCTTCGGGGACAGCGGTGACAGGTGGTGCATGGTTGTCGTCAGCTCGTGTCGTGAGATGTTGGGTTAAGTCCCGCAACGAGCGCAACCCTTGATCTTAGTTGCCAG
>NZ_JBBCZC010000136.1:0-223 GCF_037144575.1 Sporosarcina sp. USHLN248 | reverse complement strand
TCAAAGGAATTGACGGGGACCCGCACAAGCGGTGGAGCATGTGGTTTAATTCGAAGCAACGCGAAGAACCTTACCAGGTCTTGACATCCCGCTGCCCGGTGTAGAGATACATCTTTCCCTTCGGGGACAGCGGTGACAGGTGGTGCATGGTTGTCGTCAGCTCGTGTCGTGAGATGTTGGGTTAAGTCCCGCAACGAGCGCAACCCTTGATCTTAGTTGCCAG
>NZ_JBBCZC010000135.1:0-223 GCF_037144575.1 Sporosarcina sp. USHLN248 | reverse complement strand
CTTCCTGGACATAATCGAGCAGGATTATTTTGAATTACCGAAGCACATTGTCGCAGACGCGGGATACGGCAGTGAACAGAATTATGACGACATCCTCTCGAACCGGAAACGTGAGGCTTTAATCACGTATGGAATGTACATAAAAGAACAAGAGAAGAAATACAAACAGAACAAGTTCAACGCAGCAAACTGGCAGTATGATGAAGAGAATGATGTCTATACA
>NZ_JBBCZC010000134.1:0-223 GCF_037144575.1 Sporosarcina sp. USHLN248 | reverse complement strand
ATGAACTGAAAGAGGCCTATTGTGACTGGTTCGACTGGGCAAAGAACACAGAGGAGATAGCGGAAGTGAAAAGCCGACTAGAAGCCTTTTACCGTAAGGTAGAGAAAGCCAATATTCCAGCGTTTTCAAGAGCCATTCAAACGTTCAAAAACTGGCAGGTAGAAATCTTAAATAGTTTCGGCTTCAAGTATTCCAATGGTTTTCTGGAAGGGATTAATAACAA
>NZ_JBBCZC010000133.1:0-223 GCF_037144575.1 Sporosarcina sp. USHLN248 | reverse complement strand
GATGCAAAAGCTCCCCGAATACCGCAAAAACTTCTCATGCCGCGCATAAACTCCCAGAGGAACGCAAAAACTTCCCACCCCGCTCATAAACTCCCCGCCGAACGCATAAAACCTTCCCACGACGCAAAAGCTCCCCGAATACCGCAAAAACTTCTCATGCCGCGCATAAACTCCCAGAGGAACGCAAAAACTTCCCGCCCCGCTCATAAACTCCCCGCCGAAC
>NZ_JBBCZC010000132.1:0-223 GCF_037144575.1 Sporosarcina sp. USHLN248 | reverse complement strand
TTAGGAAAGGCTACTTCTGTTTCCTCTATTGCCAACGGCAGTTCTGTGGTATAATCGTTCTGAGTAATCTTCGGATTGCACATAAAAATCGTCCTTTCTGAAATGGGGTTTAGTCACTTCCATTTTACAAGATTGGACGATTTTTTTGTATATGTATAGTTTGATGTGATGAGTCGTTGTTTGGAGTGAAAGGCGCCGACTCCTGGGGGATTAGCGGGACAGG
>NZ_JBBCZC010000131.1:0-225 GCF_037144575.1 Sporosarcina sp. USHLN248 | reverse complement strand
AGTGGCCGGCATCCGCGTGCTACTTTCAGTATTGAATGAGAAAAATACAAGAACAGGTGGCGAAAAACGATTCGTTTTTCGCCACCTGTTCTATTTTAGGGACTTATTGGATACCCCAGCTTGTTGACAAACGCTCGCATACTGCGTTGCTCGTCTCGCTCGTCCCCTCATGAACCTTAAGTTCTATTCGGGTCTTCGCTCGACTTCGCGCCTTGTCTGGCAAGC
>NZ_JBBCZC010000130.1:0-228 GCF_037144575.1 Sporosarcina sp. USHLN248 | reverse complement strand
AAAACGCGCTCCCCAAACGCATAAACCTCATTCCAAGAGCAAAAACGCACTCAAGCCCTCAAAACGCCCACCCCCCGCGCAAAACTCAACCAAACCCCGCATAACTTCTCATCCGCACGCAAAACGCGCTCCCCAAACGCATAAACCTCATTCCAAGAGCAAAAACGCACTCAAGCCCTCAAAACGCCCACCCCCCGCGCAAAACTCAACCAAACCCCGCATAACTTC
>NZ_JBBCZC010000129.1:0-230 GCF_037144575.1 Sporosarcina sp. USHLN248 | reverse complement strand
TGCAAACACCAGCTCACGCGTCCACTTCAGGCTCTCGGACGAAATGCGTGCATTTCTTCTCGGGCCTTCCAGTGGCCGGTTGAGCTTAACGGTGTTTTCCGCTTTTCTTGTCCAGCTGCAGGTGGCAACCGCTCGGATCGCTTCGAATGAGATATAAAGGCAAAAAACGCCTTTAGTTTCTCATCCTCCAGCGCCGGTCGCGGCTGGACGCCACCTTCCGCTTTTCTTTG
>NZ_JBBCZC010000128.1:0-231 GCF_037144575.1 Sporosarcina sp. USHLN248 | reverse complement strand
CCTCGCCTACCTGTGTCGGTTTGCGGTACGGGCACCTCCCGCCTCGCTAGAGGCTTTTCTTGGCAGTGTGAAATCAGGGACTCCGGGGACAATTCCCCTTGCCATCACAGCTCAGTGTTTTAGGAACGGGATTTGCCTCGTTCCACACCTCACTGCTTAGACGCGCATGACCAACAGCGCGCTCACCCTATCCTACTGCGTCCCCCCATTGCTGATAACGGCGGGGAGGTG
>NZ_JBBCZC010000127.1:0-237 GCF_037144575.1 Sporosarcina sp. USHLN248 | reverse complement strand
ATGAGGTTGATAGGTCCGGGGTGGAAGCGTGGCGACACGTGCAGCTGACGGATACTAATCGATCGAGGACTTAACCTATAAGAAAAGCGGAGACGACCGTTTGACCGCTGAAGCTGGACAATGAATAAATTGCACGGTTGATTGATGTACAATGTCTGTTTTATCCGGTTTTGAATGAACAAAATCATTCACATAGTCTGGTGGCGATAGCGAAGAGGTCACACCCGTTCCCATCCC
>NZ_JBBCZC010000126.1:0-238 GCF_037144575.1 Sporosarcina sp. USHLN248 | reverse complement strand
TATAAAGAAATTGGGGTTCATTTAGGATAAGAATTATTTGACTACAAAAATCGGTATAAAAGAGATTCGTTGATTGGAGCGAAAGGCGGCGACTCCTGCCGGAATAGCAAATTCTTTTGCGAGTAATAGCGAAGCGTTAGGAGCATGAGCTGAAGACCCTGGACTGAGCAAAGCGAGGGAAGCGGCTGAAGCCATGCCGGCGGAAAGCGTCCGCCCTGTAGCGCAAATCAACATTACT
>NZ_JBBCZC010000125.1:0-240 GCF_037144575.1 Sporosarcina sp. USHLN248 | reverse complement strand
GTCACAATAGGCCTCTTTCAGTTCATATGCCTTCTTCAATTCATCAGACATGCCTAGATAGCGATCTAAATACCAACGGTTTTTCTCCGTTAATTTCTCGCTGCGCTTATAGAAAACATGGCGCATCCTTTTACATTTCTTGCGGTCATATGCATGCCATTCCTTCTGCACTTTTCTTCGGACTTCATCCAGCGCCCAGTAGATATAACGACAAAAGTGAAAACGGTCTGCGACAATGAC
>NZ_JBBCZC010000124.1:0-241 GCF_037144575.1 Sporosarcina sp. USHLN248 | reverse complement strand
GCTTGTCAGACAAGGCGCGAAGTCGAGCGAAGACCCGAATAGAACTTAGGTTCATGAGGGGACGAGCGAGACGAGCAACGCAGTATGCGAGCGTTTGTCAACAAGCTGAGGTACCGCAATGATGCGGTACCTCAGACTGTAGACAAACACCAGGAATTTTTGGTGTTTGCCTACAGTCTTTTTTCTTTTAAAATAGAAGTAATACTAGAAAAGTTGATTTCCACTGCGGTCGGACGCTTTC
>NZ_JBBCZC010000123.1:0-243 GCF_037144575.1 Sporosarcina sp. USHLN248 | reverse complement strand
ATAAAGTTCACTCCAAACGCATAAAGTCTACTTCAAACGCATAAAGTTATCTCCCCCGCGCATAACGTCAATCCAAAACGCATAATGCTTGCGATTCACCCTCGCATAACCCCCGCCCAAAACGCAAAAAGTCATCCCTCCCGCGCATAAAGTTCACTCCAAACGCATAAAGTTATCTCCCCCGCGCATAACGTCAATCCAAAACGCATAATGCTTGCGATTCACCCTCGCATAACCTCTGCC
>NZ_JBBCZC010000122.1:0-251 GCF_037144575.1 Sporosarcina sp. USHLN248 | reverse complement strand
CGATCACCTTAGGATTCTCTCCTCGCCTACCTGTGTCGGTTTGCGGTACGGGCACCTCCCGCCTCGCTAGAGGCTTTTCTTGGCAGTGTGAAATCAGGGACTCCGGGGACAATTCCCCTTGCCATCACAGCCCAGTGTTATAGGAACGGGATTTGCCTCGTTCCACACCTCACTGCTTAGACGCGCATGACCAACAGCGCGCTCACCCTATCCTACTGCGTCCCCCCATTGCTGATAACGGCGGGGAGGTG
>NZ_JBBCZC010000121.1:0-281 GCF_037144575.1 Sporosarcina sp. USHLN248 | reverse complement strand
CAAACGCATAAAGTTATCTCCCCCGCGCATAACGTCAATCCAAAACGCATAATGCTTGCGATTCACCCTCGCATAACCTCTGCCCAAAACGCATAAACTCATCCCTCCCGCGCATAAACCTCGCCCAAAACGCATAACTCCATCCCCACCCGCAATACCATAATCCCAAACGCATAACACCATCTCCCACGCGCAATACCATAATCCCAAACGCATAACGCCATCCCTCCCGCGCATAAAGTTCACTCCAAACGCATAAAGTTATCTCCCCCGCGCATAAC
>NZ_JBBCZC010000120.1:0-281 GCF_037144575.1 Sporosarcina sp. USHLN248 | reverse complement strand
AAACGCAAAGAACTGGACATACTTGGAACAAGACGATCTATTCATCTGCCCGAATGGACGGAAAGTCACTTTTAGGAAATACCAAAACAAGAAGAACGCTTCAGGATACGAGCAAAGTTACAAAATTTATGAATGCGAGGACTGTTCGGATTGCCCATTGAAAAAATTATGTACGAAAGCAAAAGGCAATCGACAAGTCCATTGGAACACGGTATTTGAAGAAATGTAAGCGAAAGCAAAGGAAGCCCTTGAATGTGAAGAGAACACAGGAATCTACGCTC
>NZ_JBBCZC010000119.1:0-284 GCF_037144575.1 Sporosarcina sp. USHLN248 | reverse complement strand
TTGAAAGATCATGTTGTCCAGCTCCAAACACCAGCTCATGCGTCCACTTCGGACTTTTGGTCGAAATGCAAGCATTTCTACTCAAGGCCTCCAGTGACCGGTTGAGCTAACTGGTGTTTTCCGCTTTTCCATGAACCTTCAAAACTGAACGCAAAACGTCAACTTATGAACCAGTGGTTCATATTCCGTAAATATCCTTAGAAAGGAGGTGATCCAGCCGCACCTTCCGATACGGCTACCTTGTTACGACTTCACCCCAATCATCTGTCCCACCTTCGGCGGCT
>NZ_JBBCZC010000118.1:0-301 GCF_037144575.1 Sporosarcina sp. USHLN248 | reverse complement strand
GTCACAATAGGCCTCTTTCAGTTCATATGCCTTCTTCAATTCATCAGACATGCCTAGATAGCGATCTAAATACCAACGGTTTTTCTCCGTTAATTTCTCGCTGCGCTTATATAAAACATGGCGCATCCTTTTACATTTCTTGCGGTCATATGCATGCCATTCCTTCTGCACTTTTCTTCGGACTTCATCAAGCGCCCAGTAGATATAACGACAAAAGTGAAAACGGTCTGCGACAATGACAGGGCGTCCCAATGCCTTTTTCACAGCTGCCTTAAAGCTTGGATTCATATCCATGACCACC
>NZ_JBBCZC010000117.1:0-320 GCF_037144575.1 Sporosarcina sp. USHLN248 | reverse complement strand
GCAATCGGTCGTTCCGCAAATTCTCACTGCGGGGCATCGAAAAGGTGCATACGGAATTCGGAATTGTGGCATTGGCCCACAATCTACTGAAAGTGGCCGGCATCCGCGAGCAACTTTCAGTATTGAATGAGAAAAATACAAGAACAGGTGGCGAAAAACGATTCGTTTTTCGCCACCTGTTCTATTTTAGGGACTTATTGGACAGCCTCTTCAGCTTGTTGACAAACGCTCGCATACTGCGTTGCTCGTCTCGCTCGTCCCCTCATGAACCTAAGTTCTATTCGGGTCTTCGCTCGACTTCGCGCCTTGTCTGACAAGCG
>NZ_JBBCZC010000116.1:0-388 GCF_037144575.1 Sporosarcina sp. USHLN248 | reverse complement strand
CCAGTCGAACCAGTCACAATAGGCCTCTTTCAGTTCATATGCCTTCTTCAATTCATCAGACATGCCTAGATAGCGATCTACATACCAACGGTTTTTCTCCGTTAATTTCTCACTGCGCTTATATAAAACATGGCGCATCCTTTTACATTTCTTGCGGTCATATGCATGCCATTCCTTCTGCACTTTTCTTCGGACTTCATCCAGCGCCCAGTAGATATAGCGACAGAAGTGAAAACGGTCTGCGACAATGACAGGGCGTCCCAATGCCTTTTTCACGGCTGCCTTAAAGCTTGGATTCATATCCATGACCACCAACTCAACGTCTGCCCCGTATTTGTGGAGATAATCCTTAATCGTTTCTTTCCTTCGATTCGGTAAGATGTCCAGC
>NZ_JBBCZC010000115.1:0-397 GCF_037144575.1 Sporosarcina sp. USHLN248 | reverse complement strand
CGATTCTTCGATTTTTTTATCATAATCCGAAATCACTTCGTCCACTTTTTGAACCATTTGAGCGAGTTCTTCCGGTGATAAATCTTCTTCGGCTTCCCGTTCGATTTCTGGTATTATTTCTTTTTCAAGCAGCTCATTATAAAGTTGATGAGACTTTTCAACTAAGCTCTGGTGATATTTATCGACTGATTTCTTCCACACAAATGTAAATTTATTTGCGTTCGCTTCAACCTTTGTGCCGTCAATAAAAATTGCTTCTTGATCGATTCGTTTTTCTTCGATCAATTGGCAACGGAATTGGACAAAACATTGGCGAATTAGCTCTTTCACTTCCGAATGAACTCGGAAGCGATTAATTGTACGATAGCTAGGTTCATACCCTTGAGCCAGCCACATC
>NZ_JBBCZC010000114.1:0-423 GCF_037144575.1 Sporosarcina sp. USHLN248 | reverse complement strand
CCATGCCGGCGGAAAGCGTCCGCCCTGTAGCGCAAATCAACATTACTCAGCGGTACCTAAGTAAAAGGGTGACGTGCAAATCACATCACCCCAACATTTGATTTAGAACCGTTTTTTTTGCGTTCTTTGGAGGCTATTTAGCACTGCTTTTATGGTTTGGGAAAATTGCCAACTTCAAAATATTTAGCGTAGAAATGATCGGGATTTTATGCGCTGGCATGGGAGTGGCAATAGGTTTGCCGCTCGCATCGGGGATTAACGCATATCTGTTAACTAAGAAAAGAAAAAAGCGGTAGGTACACACCATCGATTGGGCACTGCCTGTCGTTTTTGAGACAATAATAAAACACCTTCTAAGCAGCCTTTAGTCGGTATTCAACCGGCGATTGGCTGTTTAGTTTCGCTTGAATTCGGATATTGTTA
>NZ_JBBCZC010000113.1:0-430 GCF_037144575.1 Sporosarcina sp. USHLN248 | reverse complement strand
GAATTGTCGGAAAACAAGTAAACGAAAGGTGATACGTGCACATGAATTCTATCATGAATATTCCAGGATTAAAAGGTGTAAACATTGAAAAGATAGAGGAGGTTGGGGAGCATACCGCACTTCACGTTTCGCTTCCAAGGCAGCCTCACAAATGTCCTCAGTGTGGGGCGATGACAACTAAGATCCATGACTACCGCATGCAGAAGGTCAAGCACCTCAAGTGGTTTGAACGTTTAACGGTCCTCTTCTATAAACGGCGCAGGTATGCCTGTTCATGCGGAAAGCGCTTCTCGGAGACTTCCCCCTTTGTGGAAAAGTATCAACGCTATACGAAGGAGTGGAATCAGGTCGTCCGTGTCCGATCCATCAAAGCGAAAACCTTTAAAGAAGCAGGTGAAGTACTCGGCACTTCCAGCTCAACAGTGATCCG
>NZ_JBBCZC010000112.1:0-452 GCF_037144575.1 Sporosarcina sp. USHLN248 | reverse complement strand
ATGTGTTTTGTCCAGCCTTAGCAGCCAGACGCTCGGGTCATAAGCCGTATCGGCTATGCGGCAAAAACGCCGCTCCGCCAATCCGTCTTATGCCTGTCGCGCCTAAACGGCCGCTTCGGCTTTTCTATGTTGCTTTCAATGTCGTTTTATCCAGTTTTCAAGGAACAAAAATTACTCCTTTAGGAGTAAGTTGGTGGAGCCTAGCGGGATCGAACCGCTGACCTCCTGCGTGCAAGGCAGGCGCTCTCCCAGCTGAGCTAAGGCCCCGGAATATAGTATGGTGGGCCTAAGTGGACTCGAACCACCGACCTCACGCTTATCAGGCGTGCGCTCTAACCAGCTGAGCTATAGGCCCCTTCCGGGTAATATGAAGTTTCTTTGTTATGTCCAGCTCCAAACACCAGCTCATGCGTCCACTTCGGACTTTTGGTCGAAATGCAAGCATTTCTACT
>NZ_JBBCZC010000111.1:0-456 GCF_037144575.1 Sporosarcina sp. USHLN248 | reverse complement strand
ATGTGTTTTGTCCAGCCTTAGCAGCCAGACGCTCGGGTCATAAGCCGTATCGGCTATGCGGCAAAAACGCCGCTCCGCCAATCCGTCTTATGCCTGTCGCGCCTAAACGGCTGCTTCGGCTTTTCTATGTTGCTTTCAATGTCGTTTTATCCAGTTTTCAAGGAACAAAGTTTTGAAAGATCATGTTGTCCAGCTCCAAACACCAGCTCATGCGTCCACTTCGGACTTTTGGTCGAAATGCAAGCATTTCTACTCAAGGCCTCCAGTGACCGGTTGAGCTAACCGGTGTTTTCCGCTTTTCCATGAACCTTCAAAACTGAACGCAAAACGTCAACGTATGAACCGGTGGTTCATATTCCGTAAATATCCTTAGAAAGGAGGTGATCCAGCCGCACCTTCCGATACGGCTACCTTGTTACGACTTCACCCCAATCATCTGTCCCACCTTCGGCGGCT
>NZ_JBBCZC010000110.1:0-492 GCF_037144575.1 Sporosarcina sp. USHLN248 | reverse complement strand
CGTCTTCCGCTCCATACAATTGCCGGGGTGGCGGAACTGGCAGACGCACAGGACTTAAAATCCTGCGGTAGGTGACTACCGTACCGGTTCGATTCCGGTTCTCGGCACCAGTTATTACGTATGCGCCCGTAGCTCAATTGGATAGAGCGTCTGACTACGGATCAGAAGGTTATGGGTTCGACTCCTGTCGGGCGCGCCATTAATATAATAGTTTTTAAACCGGGAAGTAGCTCAGCTTGGTAGAGCACTTGGTTTGGGACCAAGGGGTCGCAGGTTCGAATCCTGTCTTCCCGACCATTTTTAATGGGGCCTTAGCTCAGCTGGGAGAGCGCCTGCCTTGCACGCAGGAGGTCAGCGGTTCGATCCCGCTAGGCTCCACTTATGAACCTTGAAAACTGAACAGCAAAACGTCAACAAATAAAGTCTCAAAGCCGACCCCGTCGGCGGAAGAGACAAAACGAATCTTCGGATTCAAAATTGACATCTTAACAA
>NZ_JBBCZC010000109.1:0-493 GCF_037144575.1 Sporosarcina sp. USHLN248 | reverse complement strand
TCCGCCGCTAATCTCAAGGAGCAAGCTCCCATCGATTCGCTCGACTTGCATGTATTAGGCACGCCGCCAGCGTTCGTCCTGAGCCAGGATCAAACTCTCCATAAATCTGGCGGCCGATGTGCAGCGCATTGGGGTGTCGATTTCACTCGATCAGTCAGTCACGTGCTGAAGCACGCTCCTTCCTTCTCTCCTTCATCTCCTACCACTGCACTACACCTCGCCCACCAGCCGGCTTGCGATACGCAGCACATTGGGGTGTCAGTTTCAGTCGTTCGGTTGGTCACGTGCCAAAGCACGCTCCCTTCCTCTCTTCTTCGCTTCCTACCACTGCACTACGTCTCGCCAACCTCTACAACTTTCTATAATAGAAAGAAGCACTTATGAGAAATTCGAATAGCTCGAGTTTCTTGCTGGCATCTTGTTAAGATGTCAATTTTGAATCCGAAGATTCGTTTTGTCTCTTCCGCCGACGGGGTCGGCTTTGAGACTTTAT
>NZ_JBBCZC010000108.1:0-519 GCF_037144575.1 Sporosarcina sp. USHLN248 | reverse complement strand
TGGCAACGGAATTGGACAAAACATTGGCGAATTAGCTCTTTCACTTCCGAATGAACTCGGAAGCGATTAATTGTACGATAGCTAGGTTCATACCCTTGAGCCAGCCACATCATACGGATACTGTCTTTTAAGAGGGCTTCAATTTTGCGTCCTGAAAAGACAGATTGCGTGTAGGCGCATAAAATAACTTTAAGCATCATGCGTGGATGGTAGGCAGGGCAACCCTCATTTCGAAGAAATGGTTCGAACGCTTCATGAGGGATGCTTTCAACTAAATGATGGACATGAAAGGCGATATCATTATTTTGTAACTTTACTTCTAAATCTAAAGGCAAAACTAATTGATTCATGGTATAATTTTTAAACATAAGGACCCTCCGATATGATATGGTGTGGTAACTTTATTTTATCAGAAGTGGTCCTTATTTTTATTCAAAAATAATCAAAGCCTGTGAAATTTTACTCGTCGTAAAATTTCACAGGCTTTTTCATTTCAGAGGAGGGTTTTGTCCCAGCCTC
>NZ_JBBCZC010000107.1:0-550 GCF_037144575.1 Sporosarcina sp. USHLN248 | reverse complement strand
GCGTCCGACCGCAGTGGAAATCAACTTTTCTAGTATTACTTCTATTTTAAAAGAAAAAAGACTGTAGGCAAACACCAAAAATTCCTGGTGTTTGTCTACAGTCTGAAATGAAGAATTTCTTCATTGTTTATTGTATATTGTTTAGCAAGGAGGGATTCCCAATGGCTAATGAGAAAAGAAATCAAATGGCGGATATGTTGTTGCAAAGCCTGTATGATTATCACTATGCATATAATGGAGCCAGCTATAATTTGCCTAAAGCGATGTTAGAAGCTGATGCACAAAGCAAAGCAGCTATCGAGTACCTTATTGAAAATGATTACGCGGCGGATAGTGGTCAAGGAACAGAGAGCCTCGTTTTAGCGATTACAAAGCAAGGCATGGATTATATTAATAATAAATAATTGAACATAAAGAAAGAACGTCCTATTCGGGCGTTCTTTCAGCTTGTTGACAAACGCTCGCATACTGCGTTGCTCGTCTCGCTCGTCCCCTCATGAACCTAAGTTCTATTCGGGTCTTCGCTCGACTTCGCGCCTTGTCTGACAAG
>NZ_JBBCZC010000106.1:0-551 GCF_037144575.1 Sporosarcina sp. USHLN248 | reverse complement strand
GTGGTTCATATTCCGTAAATATCCTTAGAAAGGAGGTGATCCAGCCGCACCTTCCGATACGGCTACCTTGTTACGACTTCACCCCAATCATCTGTCCCACCTTCGGCGGCTGGCTCCCGTAAGGGTTACCCCACCGACTTCGGGTGTTACAAACTCTCGTGGTGTGACGGGCGGTGTGTACAAGACCCGGGAACGTATTCACCGTGGCATGCTGATCCACGATTACTAGCGATTCCGGCTTCATGCAGGCGAGTTGCAGCCTGCAATCCGAACTGGGAACGGTTTTATGGGATTGGCTCCCCCTCGCGGGTTCGCAGCCCTTTGTACCGTCCATTGTAGCACGTGTGTAGCCCAGGTCATAAGGGGCATGATGATTTGACGTCATCCCCACCTTCCTCCGGTTTGTCACCGGCAGTCACCTTAGAGTGCCCAACTGAATGCTGGCAACTAAGATCAAGGGTTGCGCTCGTTGCGGGACTTAACCCAACATCTCACGACACGAGCTGACGACAACCATGCACCACCTGTCACCGCTGTCCCCGAAGGGAAAG
>NZ_JBBCZC010000105.1:0-555 GCF_037144575.1 Sporosarcina sp. USHLN248 | reverse complement strand
GAGGAGGTTGGGGAGCGGACCGCACTTTACGTTTCGCTTCCGAGGCAGCCTCACAAATGCCCTAAGTGTGGGGCAATGACAACGAAGATCCATGACTACCGCATTCAGAAGGTTAAGCACCTTAAGTGGTTTGAGCGTTTAACGGTCCTCTTCTATAAACGTCGCAGGTATGCCTGTTCATGTGGAAAACGCTTTTCGGAGACATCTCCCTTCGTGGAGAAGTATCAACGATACACGAAAGAGTGGAATCAGGTCGTCCGTGTCCGATCAATCAAAGCGAAAACCTTTAAAGAAGCAGGTGAAGTACTCGGCACTTCCAGCTCAACAGTGATCCGGCGATTCAAGGAAGTGGCGAAAGAGCAGATGCCCCATGGAGTCCGATTACCAAAAGCCATTGCGATCGATGAATATAAAGGCGATACAGATGCGGGTACATATCAACTGATCATTGCGAATGCAGAAACACACGAACCGCTGGACATCTTACCGAATCGAAGGAAAGAAACGATTAAGGATTATCTCCACAAATACGGGGCAGACGTTGAATTGGTGGTC
>NZ_JBBCZC010000104.1:0-589 GCF_037144575.1 Sporosarcina sp. USHLN248 | reverse complement strand
GGCTGGGACATAACTAGCTTTAAATAAGAAAAAAGTGAAATTGAGCTCGCTCAATTTCACTTTTTTTCATTTTTTAAAGTCCCCCTTTCCTGTTGGCCGTGAATTTTCGTAAATTCACGGCCATTAACGCGAGGCCCATTTCGTTTTCAACCTTCGATTTCCCACGAACGGAAAATCGAGTGAAACGCAAATTGGCCTTCAGAAACCCAAAAACTGGTTCCACGTCAATTTTTCGCTGACGATAGATCGAACCCGTTTTTTCATCTGAAAGCTTCGTTCTTACATATTCCTTTTGTTGTTCCCATTTCTCGTTTACCATCAACTTTCGATGGTTTCCCTCTTTCGCTTTCGTACATAACGAACGAAATGGGCATCCCGAACAGTCTTCACATTCGTAAACTTTAAAATTACGCGTGAAACCAGTTTTGTCTGTACGGACAGAATGATATTTAAAGAGGAGACGTTTCTCATTCGGACATGTATAGACATCATTCTCTTCATCATACTGCCAGTTTGCTGCGTTGAACTTGTTCTGTTTGTATTTCTTCTCTTGTTCTTTTATGTACATTCCATACGTGATTAAAGCCTC
>NZ_JBBCZC010000103.1:0-726 GCF_037144575.1 Sporosarcina sp. USHLN248 | reverse complement strand
TGTATAGACATCATTCTCTTCATCATACTGCCAGTTTGCTGCGTTGAACTTGTTCTGTTTGTATTTCTTCTCTTGTTCTTTTATGTACATTCCATACGTGATTAAAGCCTCCCGTTTCCGGTTCGAGAGGATGTCGTCATAATTCTGTTCACTGCCGTATCCCGCGTCTGCGACAATGTGCTTCGGTAATTCAAAATAATCCTGCTCGATTATGTCTAGGAAGGGGATTAATGTACGTGTGTCTGTTGGATTCGAAAATAAACTGTAGGCAAGGGCATATTGACCTTCAGTCGCAACTTGTACGTTATAACCTGCTTTCAATTGCCCATTCTTCATATAGTCATCTTTCATTCGCATGAACGTCGCATCATGATCCGTTTTCGAATAGCTGTTTCTTGTGCCGAATATTTCGAAGTCCTTCTGGTACTTCAGTTTTCGCATGATGAAATCGAGTAGTTTTTTGCGTGCCTGCTTTGGAAATTTCCGTTCACTCCTCAAAGCGATTCGATCCTTGGCATCCGGCGATTCTTCGATTTTTTTATCATAATCCGAAATCACTTCGTCCACTTTTTGAACCATTTGAGCGAGTTCTTCCGGTGATAAATCTTCTTCGGCTTCCCGTTCGATTTCTGGCATAATTTCTTTTTCAAGTAGTTCATTATAAAGCTGATTGGACTTTTCAACTAAACTCTGGTGAAATTTATCGACAGATTTCTTCCATACGAA
>NZ_JBBCZC010000102.1:0-746 GCF_037144575.1 Sporosarcina sp. USHLN248 | reverse complement strand
CCTTTCGTTTACTTGTTTCTCGACAATTCAAGTATAAAAGAAATGGTGATTACGTGCTTTTTTGGGGTTCTATAATATTTGTGTGAATACCCCAACAAATATTATAGAACCGTTTTTTCAAATCGTTTCTAAGCGATATGAAAAAGGGGCTATGATCATTACTTCAAATAAATCCTATTTGGAATGGGGAAAAACATTTGGGGATGATGTTTTAGCAACAGCGATTTTAGATCGTCTCCTACATCATTCCGTAACCTTTAGCATTAAAGGCGATTCATATCGCATGGAAGAGAAAAGGAAGGCTGGGGTGTTCCCTTTGCCTTCAGCTGCTGAATCGTTAAAGTGAGGAATTTTAGTCCGGCGTTTTTGGGGAATTTTAACCCGGTATTGACAATGCCCTTTGGATATCGATTTTTTCATTATTTGAAGTGGTTTTTTCCTTACATATTAGACAGGAAGCTGCATAATCGAAGGAAGACATTGGGACCTCAATTCACCCAACCTACACAAGGCATACATGTCATCCATATATTGTTTCGCTTTCTCGGCATCTCCTAAAATAACTGTAAAAAAGCTTTTTCCGCCCACTGTGTAAAGGTGTGAAAGTCAATCCCACGGGTAACCATATCCGACAACTGGATAGGCTACACTTAGATGGACAGAAAAATTAAGGTCTTGTAGAATACAACTAATAGAAATGAGGAGACTACAATGACCGAAAAAAGAACAAGAAGATCCTTTACCCA
>NZ_JBBCZC010000101.1:0-803 GCF_037144575.1 Sporosarcina sp. USHLN248 | reverse complement strand
AAAGGGGCTGTCCAGAAAGTCAGTGAAAACTGATTTTCTGTGATAGTCCCTTTCTGGTTGGAGAATAAATGGGGAACCCCTGACAACCGTCGCTTTCCGTTCCAGGCGCACGCTTTCCGGGGGGCGGGCGGTGAGCCTCCTCGTTCGCTTCGCTCCCTGCGGGGTCTCACCTGTCCCGCTAATCCCCCAGGAGTCGGCGCCTTTCACTCCAAGCAACTACTCATCACTTCAAACTATAAATATACAAAAAAATCGTCCAATCTTGTAAAATGGAAGTGACTAAACCCCATTTCAGAAAGGACGATTTTTATGTGCAATCCGAAGATTACTATGAATGATTATACCACAGAACTGCCGTTGGCAATAGAGGAAACAGAAGTAGCCTTTCCTAAGCGTTACATCAAGCCCTCATTCAAACCCTATAATAACCGACAGGGATTCGTCATCTTCGATGTCCAGGAACTGATACCTGAAAACCATGTTGCACGTGTGGTGGATGAAATGGTGGAGGCCATCCCGGATGATCGGCTATTCTCCTATTATGTCGGTGGTGGCCGCAGCCCTTTCCATCCCAAAATGATGTTGAAAGTTATCCTCTATGCATACTCGCAAAAAGTCTATTCGTGCCGTGAAATCGAAAAAATGTTGGAGGAGAATCTGCCGGCTATGTGGCTCGCCGCAATGCAGAAACCCGATTTTCGTACCATCAACGAATTCCGGGGCAACCGCATGAAGGCGATGATGGACGAGTTATTTGAAACGATGATACTGAAACTGATTGAGGACAACTATATCACGATGGA
>NZ_JBBCZC010000100.1:0-835 GCF_037144575.1 Sporosarcina sp. USHLN248 | reverse complement strand
TCCTTAATACTCGAAAGATACATCATAGATTGCCCAAATGGCAAGTACGTAATATCGGTCACTAACTTCTCCAAAGGCTTCTCAGCTACAAAATCACGGGATAGGATATTCGGTGCCACATATGCCGGCTGCCCGGTCTGCTTGCGTTTCTTGATCTTCACGCGGCATTGCCAACCGTTTTTCCGCATCACGCGTTGTACTGTTTTCTCACTGACACCTGGGAAGAGGCTGGCAATCATGCGATATCCATATCGGAATTTATGCTTCTTGCACATATCGCCAATCTGTTGATCCCGTTTCTCTTTTTGGCTTACTCGATCTGCTTGTTTACGCCATCGGTAGTATGTAGAGCGGGCAACGCCTAAATGCTGGCAAACTTCACTTACTGTCATCACATCCTTCAGTTCCTCTACCAAACTAACTACTACTTTTGGGACCACATCCTTTCCAACTCCCTGTACTTTTTTAAAATATCGACCTGTTGCCGCAAATATCGGTTTTCCGCTTGCAGTTTAGCTGTTTCACTACCGTATTCGGGACCTTTCCCATACGTATACTGCTTTCCGACTGGCTGTTGCAGGCGATACATTTCCCCCTCACGATACCATTTCATCCATGTTTTGATCTGTGACACGTTTCGGATGCACAATTCCTCCAGCACCTGCTTGTTAGATATGCCGGCCAACTTCATTTCAATTGCTTTCATTTTTACCTCAACGGGATAACTAACTCTAGTCGCCATTAAAAAAACACCTCCGAATTGATTTCATAAGGTTCAATACCCTATTTTCAACGAAAGGTGTTTTTATTTGTCTCATTTTCTTAGGTCAGTTCC
>NZ_JBBCZC010000099.1:0-844 GCF_037144575.1 Sporosarcina sp. USHLN248 | reverse complement strand
TGTGCGTCTGCCAGTTCCGCCACCCCGGCAATTGTATGGAGCGGAAGACGGGATTCGAACCCGCGACCCCGACCTTGGCAAGGTCGTATTCTACCACTGAACTACTTCCGCGTGAAAAATGCGGGTGAAGGGAGTCGAACCCCCACGCCTTACGGCACTAGATCCTAAGTCTAGCGTGTCTGCCAGTTCCACCACACCCGCAAAAAATCCAAGATTTTCATCAAGAAATGGTGAGCCATACAGGATTCGAACCTGTGACCCTCTGATTAAAAGTCAGATGCTCTACCGACTGAGCTAATGGCTCAAAAAAGTGGTGCCGGCGAAAGGACTTGAACCCTCAACCTACTGATTACAAGTCAGTTGCTCTACCAATTGAGCTACACCGGCACATAAATCACAATCAACAATATATGGTGGAGGATGACGGGTTCGAACCGCCGACCCCCTGCTTGTAAGGCAGGTGCTCTCCCAGCTGAGCTAATCCTCCGTTATGTAATATGGAAAGTTGATAGCCTGGCAACGTCCTACTCTCACAGGGGGAAGCCCCCCACTACCATCGGCGCTGAAGAGCTTAACTTCCGTGTTCGGGATGGGAACGGGTGTGACCTCTACGCTATCGCCGCCAGACCAACAATATCTTGTTTCAAAAGACATTACTCATTATAACAACTTCCCAAGAAAACACAAGTACTTTTTTGAAAAAAGTTTCGTGTTAACTGAACAAATTTATTCGTTCAAAACCGGATAAAACAGACATTGTACATCAATCAACCGAACAATAAAACTTTGTCCAGCCTCAGCGGTCAAACGGTCGTCTCCGCTTTTCTTATAGGTTAAGTCCTCG
>NZ_JBBCZC010000098.1:0-918 GCF_037144575.1 Sporosarcina sp. USHLN248 | reverse complement strand
TAAAATAGAACAGGTGGCGAAAAACGAATCGTTTTTCGCCACCTGTTCTTGTATTTTTCTCATTCAATACTGAAAGTAGCTCGCGGATGCCGGCCACTTTCAGTAGATTGTGTGCCAATGCCACAATTCCGAATTCCGTATGCACCTTTTCGATGCCCCGCAGTGAGAATTTGCGGAACGACCGATTGCCCTTGATGTGACCGAACACGCTTTCTACTTCGATTTTTCGTCGAGCGTAGATTCCTGTGTTCTCTTCACATTCAAGGGCTTCCTTTGCTTTCGCCTTCATTTCTTCAAATACCGTGTTCCAATGGACTTGCCGATTGCCTTTCGCTTTCGTGCATAATTCTTTCAATGGACAATCCGAACAGTCCTCACATTCATAAATCTTGTAACTTTGTTCGTATCCTGAAGCGTTCTTCTTGTTTTGGTATCTCTTAAAAGTGACTTTCCGTCCATTCGGGCAGATGAATAGATCGTCTTGTTCCAAGTATGTCCAGTTCTTTGCGTTTCGAATGTCATTCTTGTATTTGCGAGTCTGTTCTTTGACATATGTACCGTAAGGAATCAAAAATTCAAAACGCGGTTCCTTTTCTTCACCAACCGCATACAGATAGTTTTCTTCGCTGCCATACCCTGCATCCGCAATGACTCGTTTAGGTATTGGTAGCGAGGACTTTTCCAGCTTTTCCAAGTGAGGGATGAAGCAGCGGGTGTCAGTTGGACGTTGGGCGATTGTGTAAAAAAGGATGAATTGGTTTTCCGTTGCCATCTGTACGTTATAAGCAGGTTTCAGTTGACCGTTTTTCATGTGATCCTCTTTCATCCGCATGAAGGTGGCATCGTGATCGGTTTTTGAAAAACTGTTGCGCTCACCAAAAATCTTATGATGGTATTTGTACCTTTCCATACGCGGAA
>NZ_JBBCZC010000096.1:0-1235 GCF_037144575.1 Sporosarcina sp. USHLN248 | reverse complement strand
TGGATAGGCTACACTTAGATGGACAGAAAAATTAAGGTCTTGTAGAATACAACTAATAGAAATGAGGAGACTACAATGACCGAAAAAAGAACAAGAAGATCCTTTACCCAAGAATTCAAAAAGCAAATGGTTCAGCTTTATGAAAATGGTAAGCCAAGAGCGGATATTATCCGCGAATATGAGTTGACACCTTCAGCCTTTGATAAATGGGTGAAACAATCACAGAACAGTGGTTCTTTCCGTGAAAAGGACAACCGTACACCGGAAGAGAAGGAGCTTATCCGGCTCCGGAAAGAGATTCAACAACTTCGGATGGAGAACGATATTTTAAAGCAAGCAGCGCTGATCATGGGACGAAAATAGATGTAATCCGCAATAACTCTCACCTCTATTCGGTATCAGCAATGTGCGACGTCCTCAATATTCCAAGGAGTACCTATTACTCTCAAACCCAAGCTAAAACCCAAGTGAAAAAAGATGAACAAGAACTGGTACAACTAATCCGGGAAATCTTCTTCTCAAATCGGAAAAATTTCGGAACTCGAAAAATTAAAGTCGAACTAAAGAAGAAGGGTTATATTGTCTCCAGAAGGCGGATCGGCCGCATTATGTCCGAACAAGGGCTTGTTTCGAATTATACTGTTATCCAATTCAAACCGCATAAAAGCAAGTGTAATGAAGAAAAAGTTGGAAACGTCCTGAACCGGGAATTTACTGGCCGAGAAGAACTCGCTGCTGTTGTCAGCGACCTGACCTATGTGCGAGTGGGCCACAAATGGCATTATGTTTGTCTGTTCACGGATCTATTTAATCGAGAAATTATCGGCTATAGTGCTGGTCCGAACAAGGACGCTCAGCTGGTCTATAAAGCATTGTCGGGTATCGACCGTCCGCTCAATACAATTCAACTGTTTCACACTGACCGCGGTAGCGAATTTGATAATCAACTAATCAACGAAGTGTTGGAAACATTCAACATCAAGCGATCACTGAGCATGAAAGGATGCCCTTATGATAATGCGGTTGCCGAGGCGATGTTCAATGTAGTTAAGACGGAATTTATCAAGCAAATGCGATTTGAAAGTCAACAGCAACTGGATCTGGAACTTGATGATTATGTTAACTGGTACAACAAATTTCGAATACACGGCACCCTTGGTTATCTGACACCGATGGAATACCGCAAGGCTGCCGCAGGGAGTTAAGCAGATATCGTGCAAGGGATGTTGCGACTT
>NZ_JBBCZC010000095.1:0-1371 GCF_037144575.1 Sporosarcina sp. USHLN248 | reverse complement strand
AAACGGTCGTCTCCGCTTTTCTTATAGGTTAAGTCCTCGATCGATTAGTATCCGTCAGCTGCACGTGTCGCCACGCTTCCACCCCGGACCTATCAACCTCATCATCTTTGAGGGATCTTACTTACAGATGTAAAGGGAAATCTCATCTTGAGGGGGGCTTCATGCTTAGATGCTTTCAGCATTTATCCCGTCCACACATAGCTACCCAGCGATGCCTTTGGCAAGACAACTGGTACACCAGCGGTGTGTCCATCCCGGTCCTCTCGTACTAAGGACAGCTCCTCTCAAATTTCCTGCGCCCGCGACGGATAGGGACCGAACTGTCTCACGACGTTCTGAACCCAGCTCGCGTACCGCTTTAATGGGCGAACAGCCCAACCCTTGGGACCGACTACAGCCCCAGGATGCGATGAGCCGACATCGAGGTGCCAAACCTCCCCGTCGATGTGGACTCTTGGGGGAGATAAGCCTGTTATCCCCGGGGTAGCTTTTATCCGTTGAGCGATGGCCCTTCCATGCGGAACCACCGGATCACTAAGCCCGTCTTTCGACCCTGCTCGACTTGTAGGTCTCGCAGTCAAGCTCCCTTATGCCTTTGCACTCTGCGAATGATGTCCAACCATTCTGAGGGAACCTTTGGGCGCCTCCGTTACACTTTAGGAGGCGACCGCCCCAGTCAAACTGCCCACCTGACACTGTCTCCTGCCCGGATCACGGGCAAGGGTTAGAAGTCCAATACAGCCAGGGTAGTATCCCACCATTGCCTCCTCCGAAGCTGGCGCTCCGGATTCCAAGGCTCCTACCTATCCTGTACAGGCTGCACCGGAATTCAATATCAGGCTACAGTAAAGCTCCACGGGGTCTTTCCGTCCTGTCGCGGGTAATGCGCATCTTCACGCATATTATAATTTCACCGAGTCTCTCGTTGAGACAGTGCCCAGATCGTTACGCCTTTCGTGCGGGTCGGAACTTACCCGACAAGGAATTTCGCTACCTTAGGACCGTTATAGTTACGGCCGCCGTTTACTGGGGCTTCAATTCGAAGCTTCGCTTGCGCTGACCTCTCCTCTTAACCTTCCAGCACCGGGCAGGCGTCAGCCCCTATACGTCACCTTACGGTTTTGCAGAGACCTGTGTTTTTGCTAAACAGTCGCCTGGGCCTATTCACTGCGGCTCTCTCGGGCTTTAACACCCTATCAGAGCACCCCTTCTCCCGAAGTTACGGGGTCATTTTGCCGAGTTCCTTAACGAGAGTTCTCTCGATCACCTTAGGATTCTCTCCTCGCCTACCTGTGTCGGTTTGCGGTACGGGCACCTCCCGCCTCGCTAGAGGCTTTTCTTGGCAGTGTGAAATCAGGGACTCCGGGGACA
>NZ_JBBCZC010000094.1:0-1709 GCF_037144575.1 Sporosarcina sp. USHLN248 | reverse complement strand
TCAGACTGTAGACAAACACCAGGAATTTTTGGTGTTTGCCTACAGTCTTTTTTCTTTTAAAATAGAAGTAATACTAGAAAAGTTGATTTCCACTGCGGTCGGACGCTTTCCGCGGACACGGCTTCAGCCGCTTCCCTCGCTGCGCTCAGTCCAGGGTCTTCAGCTCGTGCTGTTCCCGCAGGAGTCGCCGACCTCCGCTTCAATCAACGGTGTCTCTAATAAAATTAATGAGGTGATGGATATGATGACGAAGAATCAAATCAATGAACGCGAACAGTTGGAATTACTGACTATAGAACAGTTAGTTCCACAAGACCATCTTGTTCGTAAGTTAGATGCGGCAATTGATTTTTCCTTTATCTATCCATTGGTTGAAAACCTTTATTCGACAATAGGGAGACCTAGTATCGACCCAGTGGTACTTATCAAGATGACTTTTATCCAATATACCTTCGGCATACGATCCATGCGCCAAACCATCAAAGAGATTGAAACAAACATGGCATACCGCTGGTTTCTAGGCTTTGGTTTCCATACCGAGGTTCCCCATTTCTCAACTTTCGGGAAAAACTACGTCCGTCGTTTTGCAGATACAGACCTGTTCGAGCAGATTTTCTACAGAGTGTTGAAGGAGGTCGCAGATCGTGGGCTCCTAAGCCCGGATCATGTCTTTATTGATTCGACCCACGTGAAAGCGAGTGCGAATAAGAGAAAGTTCGAGAAGAAGGTTGTTCGTAAAGAGACGCGGGCTTATGAAAAAAGGCTCCAGGAGGAGCTCAACCTCGACCGGGAAAAGCATGGGAAGAAACCATTTCCGCCCGAAAAGTTTGAGAAGGAAGAGTACAAGGAAATTAAAGAATCGACAACAGACCCTGAGAGTGGTTACTACGTAAAAGATGAACGGACAAAGCAGTTTGCCTATTCTTTTCACGCAGCTACGGACGAGAAGGGTTTTGTACTTGCAAACATTGTGACTCCAGGAAATGTTCACGACAGCCATATGCTTGAGCCACTAGTCCAGAAGGTGATCGATCAGGTGGGACGCCCAGTCATCGTTGTCGCTGATGCAGCCTACAAGACACCAGCTATTGCGAATTTCCTTTTAGAGAATCATGTCCTTCCTGCACTTCCGTACAAACGACCAATGACAAAAGAAGGCTTCTTTAAAAAACATGAGTATGTCTATGATGAGCATTATGACTGTTATCTCTGTCCTGAAGGACAGGTCCTTACATACCGAACAACCACAAAAGAAGGTTATCGCCAGTATGCTTCGACTCCTTCGATTTGTGCAACTTGTCCAGTGATTGACCAATGCACGCAGAGTAAGAATCAACAAAAGATGATTCAACGTCATATCTGGCAAGACTACTTGGATGTAGCTGAGGACTTGCGCCACAACTATGAAATTAAAGAAATATATGGGAAGCGTAAAGAGACGATTGAGCGTGTCTTTGCCGATGCCAAAGAGAAGCATGGTATGAGATGGACAACCCTAAAGGGTCTTAAAAAATTGTCCATGCAGGCGATGCTAACTTTTGCTGCCTTAAATCTTAAGAAGTTGGCCACTTGGACGTGGAAAAGGCCAGCTATGGCATAATAGAAGCTAATATTACGAGATAAAAAGGCCTTTTTCCGTTAAAATAACTTCATAATTGACAAAAGGGTTGGAAATCAATTCGATTTCCAACCCTTTTGTCTACAGTCTG
>NZ_JBBCZC010000093.1:0-1883 GCF_037144575.1 Sporosarcina sp. USHLN248 | reverse complement strand
TAGGAACGGGATTTGCCTCGTTCCACACCTCACTGCTTAGACGCGCATGACCAACAGCGCGCTCACCCTATCCTACTGCGTCCCCCCATTGCTGATAACGGCGGGGAGGTGGTACAGGAATATCAACCTGTTCTCCATCGTCTACGCCTTTCGGCCTCGACTTAGGTCCCGACTAACCCTGAGCGGACGAGCCTTCCTCAGGAAACCTTAGGCATTCGGTGGAAGGGATTCTCACCCTTCTTTCGCTACTCATACCGGCATTCTCACTTCCAAGCGCTCCACCAGTCCTTACGATCTGGCTTCAACGCCCTTGGAACGCTCTCCTACCACTGACACCAATGGTGTCAATCCGCAGTTTCGGTGATCCGTTTAGCCCCGGTACATTTTCGGCGCAGCGCCACTCGACCAGTGAGCTATTACGCACTCTTTAAATGATGGCTGCTTCTAAGCCAACATCCTGGTTGTCTGGGCAGCGCCACATCCTTTTCCACTTAACGGATACTTGGGGACCTTAACTGGCGGTCTGGGCTGTTTCCCTCTCGACTACGGATCTTATCACCCGCAGTCTGACTCCCAAACATAAATCATCGGCATTCGGAGTTTGTCTGAATTCGGTAACCCGGGATGGGCCCCTAGTCCAAACAGTGCTCTACCTCCGAGATTCTTTCGTTTGAGGCTAGCCCTAAAGCTATTTCGGAGAGAACCAGCTATCTCCAGGTTCGATTGGAATTTCACCGCTACCCACACCTCATCCCCGCACTTTTCAACGTACGTGGGTTCGGGCCTCCAGTAAGTGTTACCTTACCTTCACCCTGGACATGGGTAGATCACCTGGTTTCGGGTCTACGACCCCATACTCATTCGCCCTATTCAGACTCGCTTTCGCTGCGGCTCCGCATTCGCTGCTTAACCTTGCATGGAATCGTAACTCGCCGGTTCATTCTACAAAAGGCACGCCATCACCCATTAACGGGCTCTGACAACTTGTAGGCACACGGTTTCAGGTTCTCTTTCACTCCCCTTCCGGGGTGCTTTTCACCTTTCCCTCACGGTACTGGTTCACTATCGGTCACTAGGGAGTATTTAGCCTTGGGAGATGGTCCTCCCGGATTCCGACGGAATTTCACGTGTTCCGCCGTACTCAGGATCCACTCAGGAGTGGCTGGGCTTTCGGCTACGGGGCTTTTACCCGCTATGGCGGACCTTTCCAGGTCGCTTCGCCTAACCCATCCTTTTGTAACTCCGTGCTGAGTGTCCTACAACCCCAGGAAGCAAGCTTCCTGGTTTGGGCTCTTCCCGTTTCGCTCGCCGCTACTTAGGGAATCGATGTTTCTTTCTCTTCCTCCGGGTACTTAGATGTTTCAGTTCTCCGGGTGTGCCTCGTTTACGCTATGAATTCACGTAAACGTACTACCCCATTACGGGCAGTGGGTTTCCCCATTCGGAAATCTTCGGATCACAGCTTACTTACAGCTCCCCGAAGCATATCGGTGTTAGTGCCGTCCTTCATAGGCTCCTAGTGCCAAGGCATCCGCCGTGCGCCCTTTCTAACTTAACCTTTATACGGATTTCGATAAGCTTCGCATTACTTTGTCAGCTCCTTCACTCCGGTCCTCACGTGCATAAGCACGCTCCGGTCCTCGCTCGGTCGCTTCCTCGTCCTGCTCGCTTCTCGTAATCCTCGGGTGTTTACCAATGCATTGCGATATGCATGATAAACGTTAAAAAAGCATTTGTTCAATCACTACGTGATCGACTCGGTTGATTACTTGATGTGTTTTGTCCAGCCTTAGCAGCCAGACGCTCGGGTCATAAGCCGTATCGGCTATGCGGCAAAAACGCCGCTCCGCCAATCCGTCTTATGCCTGTCGCGCCTAAACGGC
>NZ_JBBCZC010000092.1:0-1897 GCF_037144575.1 Sporosarcina sp. USHLN248 | reverse complement strand
TAGAAGCTAATATTACGAGATAAAAAGGCCTTTTTCCGTTAAAATAACTTCATAATTGACAAAAGGGTTGGAAATCAATTCGATTTCCAACCCTTTTGTCTACAGTCTGAACGGGCCCCTGTAAATGACAGGGTCCCGTTTTTACTTTTTGTTTTCTTTTTTCTTAGGTCGATTGTAAGCTTCATCGAACTCTTTTCCTTCCAACGAAGGATCTAATGTTAAAGGTTCACGGCAATGCCCACACATATCAACTCTACCTAACATTTTTGTTTGCTTGCCACAACTTGGACAGATGATCTGTATTGCTTTTGTCGATAGCAAACCGATCCAAGCATAGACGACTGTGCTTCCCACTATTGCAAGAACACCTAAAACCATAAAGGCAAGCATTATGAATTGATTACTTCGGAAGAAAATGCCGATATACATAATGACTACTCCGATGAATATAAGGGATAATGCAAATGTGCGGATCCTGTTTATTTTATTTTTGTAAGGTTTCATTGAAAATCCTCCTTAGAGTGGTACATAATCGAACTTTCCTATCTATACGATCTGTTCCTCAACCAATATAGCACAAAATGTATCGACATCCTATTTTAGAAGTTTCCTGTGAAGGATTTTTCAAATCGGCTGTCGAAAAGATAGATTTAGGAGGTGTTGTTATGGAACAAATACTTAGACCGATTTACCAAGAGCGTGCGAGTTCTCCAGAAACATTAGGGGTCATCTTAGTTGAAAAGCGGGATGATGGAGATCCGATAACAGATACATTTGATGAAATCCTTTTGATTATCACTTCAAATGACGAGGTGCCTATATATACGAAACACTATACAGACGGTGAAGGCAAAGCCGCAATGCATGTAATTAATGAAAAACAACTAAGGAAGTGGCTGCTTTTAGGCACGAGAAGAAAAGTTGTTGACTGGCTATTTTACGGAAAAATCTTTTTCGATAGAAATGAATTCGTGGAAGGTTTGAAAAATGAACTGAAGGAATACCCGTTTTATGGTAGGAAAATTAAAATGGGGATCGAGCTTGCAAGATTGGTTAGAGCTTATATGGAAGGAAAGAATTTTTTCGAACAGAAAAATTATATGGACGCATATCACCATGCAATTCAGTCCCTTCATTATCTGGCCAGATTAACAGTCATTGAAAAAGGTTTTTCTCCAGAAGTAACTGTATGGGCACAAGTGAAAAGAATTGATCCAGCGATATACAAACTATATGAAGAATTGATTATGAGTGAAGAACCGTTAGAAAAGAAACTGAAACTATTGTTTTTAGCAAGCGAGTTTTTTATCCATAATCGGACAGCGGATGGAGCGCAGCATATTTTAGAAGTAATGGAAACGAAGGAACATTGGACAATACAAGAACTGCATGAGCATGAAGAATTACGAATGTACTCAATTGATTTAGAAAACCTAGTCGAATTTTTGATTGAAAAGGGCTTTATCCAAATTGTGCAAAGTGAATCGAAAAATGAACTGGTGTTCCATCGAGATTACAAAGTGAAGCAAAGACCTCACACTTGAACTTCAGGTTGAGGTCTTTATAACCTTGCAGTATAAGCATTTTCTATACAAAAGGTGAAAAAACATAAGTTTTTTTAAAAAAGTATGTTGACTCTTTAAATACCCTCATGCTATTATAATAATCGTCGCTTGGACAGCTAATGAAAAGCGCGTCGCAAACAAGCGAAAAAGAAATTAAAAAAGTCCTTGACTCCTAATAGAGTCGATGATAAATTAGAGAAGTCGCTTCTGAAACGAAGTCGAATGAACCTTGAAAACTGAACAGCAAAACGTCAACAAATAAAGTCTCAAAGCCGACCCCGTCGGCGGAAGAGACAAAACGAATCTTCGGATTCAAAATTGACATCTTAACA
>NZ_JBBCZC010000091.1:0-2001 GCF_037144575.1 Sporosarcina sp. USHLN248 | reverse complement strand
CTCCTCGTATATTAGTAGTAAGAGCTCTTTCCGATAGAATTTCCAGTTGATCCGGACAGCTGGAGGCCGTCTATTGGACTCCTATAGGAAATGGATGCCTTACGGCTTCCCCACTCTTGTTTTTGTTTCAACCGCTTCACCCGATTGAACGGGGAAGCCGTAGGTATTCACTTTAATTCAATGATTTATTGCTCACAGGTGCTTACCTGTTTATTTATCATGCTTACAATTGAATAGCTGTTTGGGCGAAGGATGGAGGAGGCTCCATTTCAAGACTTCGTCCTTTTCTTTTTACCTAATTATTTCACTTTAAATTTCAGATCGGCCCATGGGACAATAGAAGCTGACAGGATTGTCTCGGGATATAGCTTTCACTCCTTGCGGACACTTAAGTGTACTGCTTAAAAAGCCTGCTACCCATGGCTCATTATTGAAGGTCTAACCACTGGTTGCGCCGTTGAATGGAAGAGAGTGTAGCGCTCGTTTTGGTCTTCCATTCTTTGAGTGCTTATGACGAGGATGACATCGATGATTCCCATGGGCACCCAGGTCTGAAACAATCTTGATTACTACTCACCAGGAGGTGATTGGCATGTCACAAATGCTTGTCGGTGTAGACGTTAGTTTACGGTCCCATCATGTCCATTTCATGAATGCGGACGGAGTCACACTCGCTGATTTTTCTGTTTCCAATGATCGAACCGGGGCTGATACCCTGATCAAACGCATGTTGGAGACAGCGGAAAAAAGTCAGTGTGCAGAGTTAAAAATCGGGATGGAAGCAACAGACCAGTACGCCTGGCACATTGCCCACTATCTCCAAGATCAGCTAAAAGGCTATGAACCTAATGTGGAGACCAAGGTGTATGTTCTGAATGCACGGAAAGTCGCACGTTTCAAAAAAGGATACGACACCTTACCGAAAAACGATAAAATCGATGCCTGGGTTATCGCAGACCACTTACGCTTTGGACGATTGCCACAGGAAATGAAAGAAGCCCATCACTATGAGGCATTACAACGCTTAACGAGAACCCGATTCCATTTCATGAAAGAAATCGGACGAAATAAAACGTATTTCTTGAATCAGCTGTTTCTAAAGTTCAGCGGTTTAAGGCAGGACAGCCCTTTCTCTAGTACCTTCGGTACTACCAGCCTCGCAGTGATAGAGGAACTGGATCCAGAAACCATCGCTGAGATGAAGCTAGAGGAACTAATCTCATTTCTTCAGGAGAAGGGAAAGAACCGCTTCACTGAGCCGGAAGAGTTGGCGAAATATCTTCAGAAACTCGCACGTTCCTCTTATCGTCTACATAAGACCATGGAGGACCCGGTGAACATCTCCCTGTCAGTCACATTAAGCACGATCCAGCACATGGAGTCACAAATTAAGAGGTTGGACAAAGAGATTGCCAAACTCATGAAAGGCATTCCACAGACCCTCACATCTGTAAAAGGAATTGGAGATGTCTTCGCAGCCGGTCTGATTGCAGAAATTGGTGATGTGAAGCGATTCAAGGATCATCATGCGCTGGCCAAATACGCTGGATTGGTCTGGAATCAGCACCAGTCAGGCGAATATGAAGCCGAAAATACAAGTCGAATGCGAACCGGTAATAAGTATTTACGTTACTATTTAATTCAAGCTGCGGAATCCATTCGTAAATATGATTCAGAATACAAGGCATTCTACACGAAGAAATACAATGAAGTTCCGAAACATAAACACAAACGTGCACTCGTCATGACCGCAAGAAAACTGGTACGGTTGGTGTATTCGCTACTACGCACCAATCAATTGTACACACCACCCGAAAGGAGAGGGTAAGACAGCCCGCTTACATCCTTTCTTTTAGCCCAAACTTCCATCTTCTTTTTTTTAAAAAACAAGAAAATGCGAGGTTTATTTGCCATACCTAAAAAACATGGATATCAGAAACTAATACAATTAAATTTCCAATTCACTCGATTTTGGTCCTTGACTTATTACCACTGGGCTTT
>NZ_JBBCZC010000090.1:0-2033 GCF_037144575.1 Sporosarcina sp. USHLN248 | reverse complement strand
TACAGTAGAGAAATATTGGAAGGCTGGCAAGCCTTTTTTTATTAAAACTTGTGTTGCAACGTTATGTACTTTTCCTCTTCAAAACTCTGTACTTCTATTTTGCACTACACACCCATTGCTGTAGCATTTTGCACCATACGATCCATTGCTTGTTTTCTAGCATCTTCAAGCATTTCCGTATACTGGTTGATTTCTCCACCGACTAACCCCTTAAGAGAAGCAACTATATCTTTGCCAATCCCTCTTGCTCTTACGGTTAAACCAAATACTGGACCTAACACTTCTGTAACTTGGTGATTAGCAATATTCTCAGTTGTTACGATCATCATATGAATCCGCTCCTTAATTATTATCTATAGTATAATATATCCTTCCGTGAATGCCGGTATTTACCATTGTATTCTTAGGCTAAAACTTCATTTGCAACATGGAAAGCCTCATCATTACTAAACGAGGTTCTTACCTAACATTCTTATGCAACTTTAATATACAAAATTACGTACAGGAAAGGGAAATAATACATGGATTTTTGGAATACAATACTGTTTTCTGTGATTTCACTAGTTTTTTTCATTATTGGTTTATTAATGTGGCGTAGACCGGATTTATCGGGTGGAGAATTCAAATTAATAAAATCTCCAACATTTTATTCTATCAAATACATTAGATCATCAAACGCTTATCTTTTAAAACATGTTGGGTATATTGTATTGGATTTATGATTATAGGGTTAATGTCAGTGGCTTTTACAATCGCATACATAATCCAACCAGAGGTATTACAAATTTCCTAGTATTAATTAGAACCACATAAAACGTTGAAATATCAAGAAGAGAATGGAAATAGCAAGAAATCCCAACTTATTTGGTACATGAATAAATTCGATAGCCCAATATCTCTTTATACCTCGTCATCATGTCAGAATGTTTATCCATAATTTCATAAAGCTCAGCTTCTAACTCATCTGCGTAAGGTATATCAGGTACTGACTCAATGGATGTATTTTCTTCTATGCGAATACGATCAAAACCCGCCTGTTGTAATAATGCCATCCAATCTTTTTCCATAGAGAGGGAGTCAAATCCATAAAATTGTTTAATTTCGTTTTCCTCATTTTCCTTAAGTCGCCCGTTAATCGTTTGTTCAATAGCAATGAAGCGACCGCCACTTTTCAATAAACGAAAGATTTCTTTAAGGGCCATTGGCTTATTTACAAAAGCAAGAACAGATTCCGAAGCAAAAAAATCAAAATGATTATCTGGTAAAGGGATTTTCTCAACTGAGCATTGCATAATTGTTACCGGTAATTGATTTTTTTTTCATTCTCATTTTAGCCTTTGCAACCATTGTTGGATTGATATCGATGCCAGTTACTTTTGCTCCATATCTGTAAGCTATATAAGCAGCAGTTTGGCCAGTGCCGCACCCAACATCTAAAATGTGAGAATTTCTGTTTATGTCCTCCCTCTTGAATATTTCCTTTGTTAGATTAATACCACCAGGATGTGCACCCTCAATACCGAGTTTAGACAATAAATCTAGATACTTGGAGTTCTGAATTATGTCCACCTTCTTTATTTTTTGAAAGATAAGAAGTATAGATGTCACTGCTTGAGAGCGGTTATTCGGGCATGAATGTTTTCTTGTTGTATAATATGAATTTAAAAAAGTCTGGTTCGCGCAAGCAAAATAAGAGCTATCTATAAACCTCATTTAGTACTAAGACGGTAAATTGTAAAAGGTTTTGATATTAAGGTCTACCTAATGGGGTGGGCTTTTTTGGTTTGCATGTTTTTCATTAGATAATGAACCATACCTCATTCGTTTTACTAGATTCTTCGATGCTATAAAAAAATGGTTTAGTTCACCTCTTTCATTGTAATACTTCATTAGCCTTTATCTCACCTTTAAAAACTACGTACTTTGGATTGTCAACACTAAACTGCACAAAAGTTTTAAGGTCTGCCTGCGTTTGCAGTTGCGACTTGACAGCGAGCCTCTACGGGCATGACTTCCGAGCCAGGACGCCAGCT
>NZ_JBBCZC010000089.1:0-2398 GCF_037144575.1 Sporosarcina sp. USHLN248 | reverse complement strand
TGTGTTTTGCAAGATAAAAGTGCAGAAGAATGCAATGAAAAATACATAAGCTTGCCAGCCTTCATCTGAGTATTCATTTATGTCTAGAAAGTGCGTTTGTTACCCTAAAACTATCCCCTGTAAAGTTCAATATATGGGCATGGTGTATAACCCGATCTACTAAAGCTGCAGTCAATCTAGAATCACTAAAGACACGATTCCATTGACTGAATTCCAAGTTCGATGTGATGATCAAGCTTTTTTGTTCATACCAGTCGGAGATGAGTTGGAAGAGGAGTTCAGCCCCTTCTTTGTTAAAAGGCACGTACCCCATTTCATCCAAAATGATTAGATCAACACTCTTAAAACGATTCCGAAGCTGTGATAGCTTGCCCTCGCTCCATGCTCTCTCCAATACATCGGCTAAGTCTGAAACTCTATAAAACCGTACCTCAAGCCCCTGTTTACATGCCTCATATCCAATTCCCGTTGCTAAATGAGTTTTTCCGGTGCCGGGGGCCCCTGTTAAAATTAGATTCTCTTTACGGGCGATAAAATTTAGTGTGCATAATTCTTTAGAGTCGATATGTGATGGAAAATGAATTTGTTCACTCCATTGAAACGACGAAAGTGACTTCTTCTGTAAAAATCGCGCCTTCTTAACCAATCGTTCGGCTTTTGCTCCCTCCCGGAGCTGTAGTTCTTTTTGGAACAGAGTTTTTAAAAACTGAGTTGGATCTTCACATGGTATATCTGAGTAAATATCGCTTACATGCGCCAGCCGCAATGTTTTGCACATTTCTTTTAGATCCATTATCACTGCACCTCGTTTCCTGTCTGTGAGGTGTTTTGAAGCTGATCATACTTATTCCAATCAATGTCATAAGGATGGGCCTCGGGTTCTTTTAAAGTGTCCGATTGCCCACCGAGTAAATCATAAAATCGATCATTGATTTCATTCATATCATGATTAGCCAGTAATCCGATAATCCACTTCAGACGTTCCTTACGAATCGTTAGATTCGAGATATTGATGTATTCATATATGCGGCCTGGGAGATAGGCTGAAAAGCGGGAATAGGTTGCAGAACGCGGTTTTGCCAACCAAGCCTTTAGGATAGATTGCCATGGAATCTCACGATTCTTGTGCATATATGGTCTATGGTCCTCATACAAGATTTCACCATGAGGGGATAGTACCTTGAAACGGTCCCAATACTTAACGACAGATAGTTGTGTGTAATTATAGGCCCGAGGAACATAAACTTTCACTTTATCTAAAGTGATTTCTCCATACTTATTTGCCTTCGCTTGTTCTTTTTTAAAAACTGGGTATTCTTCTTGAGGGAGCTCCAATAGATACTGATGCTCTTCTTCCAATAACTCCTGTATGGAAACATGTTTTTTATAATGAATGCGTTGTCGGTCCTCCGTTAGCTGCTGTTCAAGTATTTGGCTAAAGTGATCCAAATCTTTTATGACAGGTGCAGGAGTTATAAAATTGTAGCGAACGTAGCCGACTTTATTTTCCACGTTTCCTTTTTCATTTCCTGAATAGGGATTGCACGCTTGTGGTTCAAATCCGTAATGATTTGCAAATTGAAGGAATTCGTTTGTAAAGACAGCCTCTTCATGCTTATTTCTTGGTTTGATGACAGCGGTCTTCATATTGTCGATACGAATTTTCTTAGGAACTCCGCCTAATTGCTTGAATATCACTTTCATTCCATGTAAAAGACATTCTTGATTTTCACCTGGTAAAGGAATTGCAAATGCGCTATTACTAAAAGGAAGAGTCATAACTAAACATTGAATGTCCACATACATTCCATCTTTAACGGCTCCCATTAATCCAAAATCCAATTGTGCTTCCGCGGGAGGATGGATTAAACGCTCAGAGTTTTTATCTTTTGTTTCATCTTCAATATCTTCTCTTCCTTCACGCCATTCTTTAATGAAATAAGAGACGGTCCGATAGGACCCCTTGAAGCCCATCTTCTGAAGTGCAGAAAATATCCCCTTGTTAGTCCTTCTATCTTTCTTCTTTAGTTTAAGATCTTCCCAAAGCCAATCTCCTACAATTTCTCCCCATTGCTCGTCGTACATCATTCCAGACTTTTTCTTTTTATTTTCTTCAGGGAGTTGATCTCCGTCGGCATACTTTTTTGCTGTTCTCCAGTTAATACCTAGCGTTTTTGATATTTTATTTATGGATAAGGATTTCTGATTCCTCATTAATTTGATACAATTAATTTCAGGCATTGCTAGCATTCCTTTCAACCTCCACTGCATTTGATTCGACACCAATTACAGTAGAGAAATATTGGAAGGCTGGCAAGCCTTTTTTTATTAAAACTTGTGTTGCAACGTTATGTACTTTTCCTCTTCAAAACTCTGTACTTCTATTTTGCACTACACA
>NZ_JBBCZC010000088.1:0-2540 GCF_037144575.1 Sporosarcina sp. USHLN248 | reverse complement strand
TTGCCAGACAAGGCGCGAAGTCGAGCGAAGACCCGAATAGAACTTAAGGTTCATGAGGGGACGAGCGAGACGAGCAACGCAGTATGCGAGCGTTTGTCAACAAGCTGAAGCAAGAGTCACTGCTCTTGCTTTTTCTTTTTGAATGAAGCTTTAATACGCGGTTCTGTCCCTGTATGAATGCGTTTAAAGTTTTCCAAGTGTTTATAGATCGCCATGCAGAGAAGAGCGACAGCAATAATCATCGGCCAGTGCCCATTAAGATAGATTGCCAAAACGAATAAAGTGATATAAAGCATAAAAACACCGATGACAAGAATGTCGGTCAATAGCGCAACGGCAATGAACAACAAAAGCCCCGCAATGCCAAATCGCCAGTCGATGGCGAATAGCACTCCAATGACGGTAGCTGTTCCTTTACCCCCACTAAACTTCATATAGAACGGAAAATTATGGCCAAATACGACAGCAGCGCCAACTAAAAAATAGAGGAGAGCACTTTGCTCTTCATTGAAAGTTAAGTGTGCTGTCAGTAGCTTCACAACAACGACAGCAGCAATTCCTTTGCCGATATCAATCAATGCGACTAATGCGCCAAAACGTTTTCCCAACACAATCATCGCATTTGATGCACCTGCATTTTTTACGCCTGTTTCCTTCAAATTAACCCCGGAAATCCATTGGGCGACAACAGACCCATGCAAGCAACCTACTAGATATCCAAAGATTGAAATAATCGTTATCCATATAAGCATGTCAATTCCCCCAGACTGATGTGTTTTCATCATACGCTGGCGGATGGGGAAGGTTCAATATGTTTTAAGGTAAATATATTGAATATGTTTATTTTCAACGAAACTACAATCGTTTATTTGAAAAAAAGTCGATGGTAGGAGAGGCTTTTCTATGCAGCAAATGATTTCGGATTAAAATGCAATTTTTGAGGTATCTAAATATCCGGAAAAAGATACAGACGTGATCCGAGGGAATAAGATCACGGCGGAAAATATTCAGACGATCAAGGATTTGGACAAGGCATTGGCTTATAAGAGGCGGATTTCTTATAGTGGTTTGTTGAAGGAAATACATAAGGAGTTGCAGTTTGGAGATGTTGAGGACGGAGATTTGATTTACATTGATGAGGATTCGGATGAGGTGGCAAAATGGGGCTGTTGATGTGATGGCATGGAGGTTTAAGGAATTATGTTATTAGAGAAGGTAAAAACATATGAGAGTAGCTGTCTTTTCTGACGAGCTACTCTTTTTTTATTTTCCGGAACTTAAATTTAGTTCATTAATTTCTTTTTGAAATCTTTTTTCAGCGTCTTGTTTTATTTGTTCATGTTTCATTTGAATGTCATTTTGTTCATTTACAGAGATACTCTTATTCTCCTTTGGCCATTTTAGTCGAACCTGACTTGAATCATAACTTGTTAAAATTGCAGGAATAAGATAAAAAGACCAAGAGTGAAACTTGTTGCAGAGAAAAATTATGGAAACCCTCAACGGCAAATGCCTGACTGGAGCGATAGCGGAAGAAATTTAAGGAGTTCACAATTTCACTGCACCTGAACCCTCTTGGCTCAAAGGAATAAATGGATTCGCCATTGGATAAGTTTTAGCTTGTTGATAAATGCTCGCATACTAAGTTGCTTTTCTGCAAGCGTTTTTCAAGCCGAGCTGTAGATTCCTTCTCTATTACTGAAAATAAAAAGACTGTAGATAAAGTGAAAAGGTACTTTGTCTACAGTCTGGAGGCTGGGACATAACTAGCTTTAAACAATGAGAAAGGTGAATTTGAGTATGCTCAAATTCACCTTTCTCTATTTTTGCGTGTGATCCCTACTGTTGGCCGTGTATTTTCTTAAATTCACGGCCAGTAACGCAAGGCCCATTTCGTTTTCAACCTTCGATTTTCCTCGAACGGAAAATCGAGTGAAACACAAATTGGCCTTCAAGAATCCAAAAACTGGTTCTACGTCAATTTTTCTCTGACGATAGATGGAACTTGTTTTTTCTTCTGAAAGCTTCGTTCTGACATATTCTTTTTGCTGTTCCCACTTCTCGTTCACCATAAGCTTTCGATGGTTTCCTTCTTTTGCTTTCGTACACAACGAACGAAATGGGCATCCTGAACAGTCTTCGCATTCGTAAACCTTAAAATGACGCGTGAAACCAGCTTTATCTGTACGGACAGAATGATATTTAAAGAGGAGACGTTTCTCATTTGGACATATATAGACATCATTCTCTTCATCATACTGCCAGTTTGCTGTGTTGAACTTGTTCTGTTTATATTTCTTCTTTTGTTCTTTTATATACATGCCATACGTGATCAAAGCTTCCCGTTTCCGGTTCGAGAGGATGTCGTCATAATTCTGTTCACTGCCGTATCCCGCGTCTGCGACAATGTGCTTCGGTAATTCAAAATAATCCTGCTCGATTATGTCCAGGAAGGGGATTAATGTACGTGTGTCTGTTGGATTCGAAAATAAACTGTAGGCAAGGGCATATTGACCTTCAGTCGCAACTTGTACGTTATA
>NZ_JBBCZC010000087.1:0-2685 GCF_037144575.1 Sporosarcina sp. USHLN248 | reverse complement strand
CCTCATCCCTCCCGCGCATAAAGTTCACTCCAAACGCATAAAGTTATCTCCCACGCGCATAACCTCAGTCTAAAACGCATAATGCGATTCACCCTCGCATAACCTCCACCCTAAACGCATAACCTCATCCCTCCCGCGCATAAAGTTCACTCCAAACGCATAAAGTTATCTCCCACGCGCATAACCTCAGTCTAAAACGCATAATGCGATTCACCCTCGCATAACCTCCACCCAAAACGCATAAACTCATCCCTCCCGCGCATAAAGTTCACTCCAAACGCATAAACTCATCTCCCACGCGCATAACGTCAATCCAAAACGCATAACGCAATCCATCACTGTATAATCTCGGTCACATAAATCCATCCGAACAAAATAGAATACCCTGCTCGCAATTTTTTGGATTAAAATGTGATAAATTCTCAAATATTGACCAAATCGATATAATACACTGTCTTTTTGAGCGATATTTTGAGAAAATATCACAAAATGATTGTATAAGCATGATGTTGCTGCGTATAATAAAGAGAAAGGAGTGAGTTATATGTTAGTTCAATTCAATTTTGAGAACTATAAAAGTTTCCTCCATGAAACCAGTCTCGACATGACGGCAACAGTATTTAAAGAACATCCATACAATCTTATCAACTTACCGTGTAAAAATAACAAAGATAAGTATATTAAAGTTGCTGCGATTTATGGTGCGAATGCAAGCGGGAAAAGTAGCGTTATTGAAGCTTTTGGCTTTATGAGATTTTTTGTCCAACATTCATTTAAAATGGCTGCTGACAATAAAAAAAATATACCGTATAAAAGCTTCGCCTTTACAAAAGAAAAGAAAGCATCCTTGTTCGAAGTGTTTTTTATTAAAAACATGTGTGAATATCAATATGGTTTTGAAATGAATCATAAAAAAATAATAGGGGAATGGCTGTATAGGCGTCCTTTAGAAGAAAAAGATTTCGAGCCTGTTTTTGAAAGAGAGAATGGAGAGTATTCTTTTTCTGATACCGTTAAAAGTGCACGTAATTTCGAAGACACTGTTACAGATCAAACGCTGTTATTGTCCCTTCTTTCAAATACGAAAATATCAATTATGAAAGATGTGTTCGAATGGTTTGAAGATATAGTCGTAATTAATTTTGGAGATACCATAATTGAGCATAGCATTACATGGAATTTACCTCTCGACATTGAACAATCTGAATTGCAACATGAAATTGTTCAATTTCTCAACGCGATAAACGTTCCGATCAATAGAATAGACTTTGAAAAGGTCGAAGAAGATGAAGAAGAGTCATACCGTCTATTTTCTGTCTATTACCATGATGGAAATGAAATAAGGCTGCCTTTTCATGAAGAGTCCAGTGGAACGATAAAAATGTTCACACTTTATTTACATCTTAAACACGCATTGCAAAATGCTTTGCCAGTATTCATAGATGAGTTGGATGCAAAATTGCATCCGTTGTTGCTTAGGTATATTATTACAATGTTCCATGATGAAAAAAAGAATCCGAATAATGCACAGCTTATTTATACAACACATGATAATTACACATTAACAAAAGATATTTTTAGACGAGATCAAATTTGGTTTGTCGAAAAACAAAATGATTTAACTGCGGAACTATATTCTCTCGCGGAATACAAAATGGTCGATAAAAAAGTAAGAAATGATGCCACTTATAATAAGGACTATCTTTTAGGAAAGTACGGTGGGGTACCAATACTGAAAGAATTCAATATGTGGGGGGAATGAATATGAAAGGGAATAGCCGTAGGGGACAAAAAAGAAAGAGAAAAGTAAATAATCGTCCCCTCGGTTTTCCGAGACTTCTAATCGTGACAGAAGGAACGAAAACAGAAACAAATTACTTTAATTCTATCAAAGAAAGAATACAAGAAAGATTTAAGGAAAATATAATAGTAGATAAGATCGACTTGGAAGTAAAGGGAATCGGCAGAGGAACAATGGGAGTCGTTGAACAAGCATTAAAATCACGTAATCGCCACACGTATAGTCAGGTCTGGGTATTGATAGACAAAGATAATTTTACGGATTTTGACCAAGCAATTAAAAAAGCTGAAGACGAAGGACTGAATGTTGGCTGGTCAAACCAAAGCTTTGAGTTATGGTACCTTCTTCATTTCCAAGAGGTTAGCGGCAGGATGGAAAACGAAACTATAATTAATCGACTTTCCATACATTTAAGGCAACATGGGATCACTCGTAACCAGTATAGTAAAAGTGATCCATTATCTTACGATGATCTTAAAGTTACAATTAATGATGCTATAGCGCGAAGTAAAAGAATTATGGAAATGCATCAAAATTACGGAAATAAGACTCCATCTGTAATGAACCCCGCGACTACTGTCTATAAACTTATTGAAGATTTGTTGCCATATCTTAATAAGGATGAATAATCGTCTTAAGTAGTAATCATCTATACTTTTGGTGATTACTTTTTTTATCCTCAATTTAGGCTAAGCTTTATCTTTTTAAAATTTAAACGCATAACCTCATCCCTCCCGCGCATAAAGTTCACTCCAAACGCATAAAGTCTACTTCAAACGCATAAAGTTATCTCCCCCGCGCATAACGTCAATCCAAAACGCATAATGCTTGCGATTCACCCTCGCATAACCTCTGCCCAAAACGCATAAACTCATCCCTCCCGC
>NZ_JBBCZC010000086.1:0-2933 GCF_037144575.1 Sporosarcina sp. USHLN248 | reverse complement strand
CCGCGTGCTACTTTCAGTATTGAATGAGAAAAATACAAGAACAGGTGGCGAAAAACGATTCGTTTTTCGCCACCTGTTCTATTTTAGGGACTTATTGGACAGCCCCTTGAATCATTTCCTTAATGGATGTGCGGATGATTACATCTATTCGCAAAATCCTCAAAAACAACCACAAAGACAACCTGTTAAATCAACATTTCACAGAAAGCCATTTAACAGTCCTTAACAATGAAAAAATCTCTGATGAAAAAAAATGACCATGTGTGACCGTAGTTTCCCAGAAAGAACTTGGACCAACTGCTCACTGCTCAGTTTGTTGAACAGAATGGCTTGGCAACAGGTACCATTATTTCCAAACCACTGTACTCATTCAGAGTTAAAAATGTAAAAGAGGCAATAAGGCATAAAATGGAGATTAACATTCAATCTGCCTTCATATTCTATCCCCCACCTACCTTCTTGTATAAGGACAGGTGAACTATCCCTCAAGCACTCCCTTCATTGATTTGTATCAACTGTACTACCGAACCTCTCTCAGCCTACGGACTTCCTCTACATTTACCCAAACGTTTTCCTCTTCTATAGTCATATCAAATTATGATTATCGCATAGCTAACATTAACGATAACTGTTATGATTTGGTATGAACAAACTCACATACATTTTTTATTTTTTGAAAATCATGAACGTCGTAGACTTCAATAAAATTTACTGGTAGTTAGATATATAATTGATCTCTTCAAAAATTTCTTTTGAGCTTTTTGAAGTCCATTCTTCAACTGTCATACTGGGATGCAAATCCAAGTATGATCTAACCATTTTGTATCCTTCACTGTAGCCATAATACTGCGGAATACCATTAGATCCACCTGTCACCATTTCCTCAACAAATTCAAATGTAACAGCGCTTTCAAGATATGGTTCAATCTTGCTCCAAAGTTCCTTGTTAAAACCTTCGTCAAGCCCATGGTATTTAGTATTTGAATCAGGATACACCAAGGTTTCAAACATCATGGCTTTCCCTTCCGTTATTAAACGATCTAATCCTGTTTCAAAATTATCGTCCGTGTACTGTTCCCAATTTAAGACACTATGATGATATTCATGGGCCATACCGGCTCTATAATACCTATCGGGCTTGCTGTGAAAGACTATAATCTTCCCTGTTCCGAGTGTATACATATTAGAAACAAGTCTTTTGTCTTGAGGAAACACACATACCGTCGTTTTTTTATTTGATGGAAGTATGTCTGAAGATTTGATAAGCGCTTCCTTAAACAACTCATTTAAATAATCTTTATTTGTTAATTCAATTTGGCTTTTTAAATCATCAAAATCACTTTCCTTTGGTACCCAGTTAAGCATAGTATCCAAGTCTACAAATCCTGAATCCTCAAAGCATGCCTCATGCACAGGTTGTATAACTTCTTGTTGATATAGCTTATTGTGTGATTCATCCGGATTCTCTTGTACAGCCTCAATAAAGCTTTCGTATAACAAGTAAGCATGAAGTATCTCAAACTCTTGCTCCGTATTAGGATTTTTGAAAGAATAGGAAATATTTTGTTGTTGATTATTTACCTGAGACTGTTCCGTTTGTTCACATCCCGATAAAGCAAAAGCTAAAAACATAATTACTGAAATTAAGAAACTTTTTTTTGTATTAATGATTTCCGTCTCCCTCTTACTATATTAATCAATCTATTTGTTACAATTTCTATTTAGTTCAGTGTAAAAAAATCCGAATTTGTTGTGTTTAGGACATTCTTAAGCCTGATTCTGCGCAAATAAATTTATGAAATAGTACTGAATTTATTTTCAATAAAGAGTCGTCAAATGGTATATTGCGGTACAGTGCTTTCAATAACGCCTCTAATAACAATCACTCCATGCAAAGCTTATTAGAAGATCTGTTATAGTAATAGCTTTATTCGGTTAGTTTAAAAGTAATCATAGTAATAAAAAACAGTCAAGCATAAACTTAATACCATAAACAATACCAACCCAACCATGATTGGTGAGAAACGAAATTGAAACTGTTTTACTCCTCCTGTATCCTGTCCCGTTATTCCTCTTATGCTTGCGTTATGTACGTTTTGGTTGTGAGTAGAAGAATATAAAAACAGCCATGGAATTGCGAATAGTACTACTCCTCCTAAAAAAAGAAACTCCATAAGATCCCACCGTATTAATACAGATATTGCCCATAACAAACCCGTTTCTATTAATATAGTCAGGAATACTATTAATACCTTTTTCACTTTAAATCTCTCCCTCTATAAATATTGATGTATCAACGGATTGATTAATTTCTTGTATTTAAAAACCTCCCTCAAAAACATCCATTTAATTATTTAATAGTGATCATCAGATGTAAATTACATAAACACCATTATATTCTGCAAACTAATTTGTTGTTTGTATACACCTTGTGAACCTTGTTATACCAAGATTTACAGATACTGAATTAAAAGATTAGAAGATTACAAGTTTACATAGTTGTATCACGTAGATTCGTAAACTTTAGATAGGTCGAACCCTAACCCTCCTACGAGCTCTGTTTACTTAAATCTTACACACGTTTGGTATGTCTAACGACTTTATAGTCAACTATTTTCCTTCTTCTTTGTTGATTCGCTAATAATTGCATTCTCTGAAAAATTCTCTAGTTTAGTGTCTACTATTTAAAATATCTGACATAACTAAGCGCCACACTGCACTCATTCCGCATACCTTTGTTTCATGAAAATAATTTTCCATAGGCGCAAAGATTTATTTAACAGACGAAATTTACGGACATCCAACAAGAGGTTTAGAAAAAGGGTTCTAAATCAAATGTTGGGGTGATGTGATTTGCACGTCACCCTTTTACTTAGGTACCGCTGAGTAATGTTGATTTGCGCTACAGGGCGGACGCTTTCCGCCGGCATGGC
>NZ_JBBCZC010000085.1:0-3007 GCF_037144575.1 Sporosarcina sp. USHLN248 | reverse complement strand
GTGCGCCTGGAACGGAAAGCGACGGTTGTCAGGGGTTCCCCATTTATTCTCCAACCAGAAAGGGACTATCACAGAAAATCAGTTTTCACTGACTTTCTGGACAGCCCCTTTGTATTCAATAATTTATCCATTACAAACAATGAACACTAATAGCCTAAAATTGCTCGTATGACGGAAGTTGTTTCTCCGCCTTTATAAAACACGTAGAGCAATAAATAGACAGCAACACCTGTAATCGCAGTGAAAAACCAAATGATGCTCGTCATTGGTGCTATTTTTCGATGACGATCAAGCTTGTCTTTCAATCCAGCATAGAGCGTCACAACACCTAAAATTGCGCCGACCGTTGCCAATATTATATGGAAAATAAGGAAAACAGTATAATAAATTTTTAAATGTTCTGGTCCGCCAAACGATGTGTTCCCAATAAAAGCTGTTCGCGAAACATAAATAATAAAGAAGAACAATGCTGAAAAAGCAGCAGCAATCATTGTTTTCTTATGAGCCTCTATTTTCTTTTCACGGATCAGTTTCCATCCGATGGCAACAAGTATCGCAGATAAAACGATGAATAGTGTACTTATTGTAGGCAATATAGGAACACTCATTGATAAATACCCCTTCAATCTAAAATTTGATCATCGGTTCATTTCAAATTTTTGTCTCTCTAACAAATCTTTTTGAGTAATTTCATCAGCATTTAATTGTTCTTCCCGATACCAATTAATAAAGATTTTTGCGATGACTACAACGTAAATCAATTCTTGAACGACCTTCATAATAATTCCGCCCAATTGCTGATCATATACTGTCGGCATATTCGTAAACAACTCAGGGCCTGAGATGGACAGACCTGATAATGTACCGGCAGGCACACATAATGCCATCGCTTGTAGCCATGCCTCCCCGCTGCTATAGGTTTCATATACAGGGACATCTACAAATATGATTAAAGCACATGCAGGCGTCACTAAAAGAGCACTCAAAATGACATAACCAATCTTTTTCAATCCATGCAATTGCGGATGGTCGTCCATTGTATTCACTACCGGCCACCATAAAACCAATGCAGCCATAAATACTGTAATTGTAAAAATAGCATGTAAAACCGCACTTAATTTAATGTAATCCAAGATCATTGGGTAATGATACAATGAAAATGCAAGTGTAAAGATTAGTAAGCTAATGATCGGTTTTGTTAGCAGCCTTACAACCTTATCAATGATTTTTACACTAAAAACCTTTTTCCAAATAAAATTCGGAATACCCATGATCATTAACGGCGCAACACCTAATAACAGTAATGCCATTTGCGTCATATGGACAGAGAATAGAATATGTCCAATTAAATCTACCGGCGACCCTTTGACGATATATAAAAGGATCATGGACGCTACGAACGATTGCATCTGCTTACGGGTTACCGGCTCAGTGCCTTCGAAAAGATGTCTCCATTTTTTCGTTAATAGGAAATAAAGAATGGTAAGTAAAACAATTGTAACGAAGAAATAAGGACTCCATAACGCACGAAATCCAAATATGCTGAAAGGCATCATTGCCATCGCTCCTTTAGTGAATTCTTTCTCCATTATAGAACGAACAAAGTCGTAACACAATGAACGAACATTGACAAATGACAAAACAGAGAGATACCATTCCAATAAAATGCTTCTTACGAATAAACTACTGTCCCTATACTTGCTTCAACAAACAGCTATTGAATAAAGTAAAGCTTAGTGGATGCTCATCACACCTTAACCCTTGGTATCGCAGCATTTTACTACCTACAATCAAAGAAAATATTCTTTTGCGATGCAAAAAAGGTTCTAAATCAAATGTTGGGGTGATGTGATTTGCACGTCACCCTTTTATTTAGATACCGCTGAGTAATGTTGATTTGCGCTACAGGGCGGACGCTTTCCGCCGGCACGGCTTCAGCCAATCGAACAGCGTAGTGTTCGATTGGCCGTATTTCTGCGGTTTTTGCGGAAATTAAGGCAGCCTAATCTTCTGCTCCTAACGCTTCGCTCCAATCAACGAATCTCTTTTATACCGATTTTTGTAGTCAAATAATTCTTATCCTAAATGAACCCCAATTTCTTTATATCTAATGTTTAATAATATCTTTGCTTTAAAGTGATCGAAGCGCCTAAAACCATAGGCATTGCGCTTCATCACTTTCGTTTTGTTATTAATCCCTTCCAGAAAACCATTGGAATACTTGAAGCCGAAACTATTTAAGATTTCTACCTGCCAGTTTTTGAACGTTTGAATGGCTCTTGAAAACGCTGGAATACTGGCTTTCTCTACCTTACGGTAAAAGGCTTCTAGTCGGCTTTTCACTTCCGCTATCTCCTCTGTGTTCTTTGCCCAGTCGAACCAGTCACAATAGGCCTCTTTCAGTTCATATGCCTTCTTCAATTCATCAGACATGCCTAGATAGCGATCTACATACCAACGGTTTTTCTCCGTTAATTTCTCGCTGCGCTTATAGAAAACATGGCGCATCCGTTTACATTTCTTGCGGTCATATGCATGCCATTCCTTCTGCACTTTTCTTCGGACTTCATCCAGCGCCCAGTAGATATAACGACAAAAGTGAAAACGGTCTGCGACAATGACAGGGCGTCCCAATGCCTTTTTCACAGCTGCCTTAAAGCTTGGATTCATATCCATGACCACCAACTCAACGTCTGCCCCGTATTTGTGGAGATAATCCTTAATCGTTTCTTTCCTTCGATTCGGTAAGATGTCCAGCGGTTCGTGTGTTTCTGCATTCGCAATGATTAGTTGATATGTACCCGCATCTGTATCGCCTTTATATTCATCGATCGCAATGGCTTTTGGTAATCGGACGCCATGGGGCATCTGCTCTTTCGCCACTTCCTTGAATCGTCGGATCACTGTTGAGCTGGAAGTGCCGAGTACTTCACCTGCTTCTTTAAAGGTTTTCGCTTTGATGGATCGGACACGGACGACCTGATTCCACTCCTTCGTATAGCGTTGA
>NZ_JBBCZC010000084.1:0-3131 GCF_037144575.1 Sporosarcina sp. USHLN248 | reverse complement strand
GCGCCTGGAACGGAAAGCGACGGTTGTCAGGGGTTCCCCATTTATTCTCCAACCAGAAAGGGACTATCACAGAAAATCAGTTTTCACTGACTTTCTGGACAGCCCCTTTTTATTCTCTTACTCAATCATCCTATAGAAGGATCATCTTCTCTTTTATGGCTTATGCAAGCTTTTTTCTATTCTTTAAATGTTCTTTTGCTACCCCGATCATAGCTGGCAGTACCGACAAAAAGATAATGGCTAAAATAACAGTTGAGAAGTTATTTTTTATAATTGGGATGTTCCCAAAGAAATAACCCGTTATCGTACATGTACCTATCCATATGGCCGCTCCGATTATGTTATAAATTAAAAAATATCGATAGTTCATTCGGCTGGCTCCTGCCACAAAAGGGATGAACGTACGAATAAATGGCATGAATCTGGCAAGTGCAATGGTTTTCCCGCCATGTTTGTTAAAAAATCTTTCTGCTTTATTCATTTTTTCTTGGTTGATTAATTTGCCTAAAAAACTGCCCGGCTTTATCGTTGTTCCAACTTTTTTACCAATATGATAGTTAACCGTATCGCCAATTACAGCCGCTGCAAAAAAGATAATGAGCAATAGACCTAAATCCAAAGCACCGACCGCAGCAAACGTTCCGCCCGCAAACAATAGTGAATCTCCCGGAAGAAATGGAAAAATAACAATGCCCGTCTCAACAAAAACAATTAAAAATAGAATAAAGTAAGTGCCAAAACCGAACTTCTGAATAATTTCCACTAGATGCTCATCAATATGAAGTATAAAGCTAAACAAATCTTGGATGATCGCCACGTATATCCCACTTCCATTATTTTTTTAACAATCTCTTATATAATACCTCTTAAGAACCGGATTGTCTTTCCTCAGAAGGTTACTTGCCTTCGGAGCATCTATCCGGTTAGTGTTCATCTATTTAATTTTAATGAATTTGGTTATGTCAATACTTCTTTTGAAAGCATATAAAAAAATTGAAAGAGTATTGAAAAGATATGAGGAGAGAAGGTATTGTTAAGTGGTTTGATCAGGATAAGGGATACGGGCGTATTATGCTTGATGGTTTATCCATTTTAGTTCAATCTCACCTGATCACGAAAGAATTTCGGAAGGATTTAGTTTTCTTAAACAAGGTCAGATAGGCAAATGGCATAGGTATTATATGAGTTACAGCTTGCTATTTCTTTTTTATGCGGAAAAAATCATCAATTAGGAGCCTATCGACAACAATTATTCCTTTGGATAGCCTGTTTCACATATCAGCGATTTTTTAAAGAGATTTTGCGGGAAAGAAAATATACTTCATTGGAATTCTCCATTTATATTACAACACGAATTGCCCTTTTCCTTTACGGGGGCTTCTCTTATTTATATAAAAAGTAAGCTAACGGATCATTCATGATAGTAAGAGGGATTCAGGTAGGTTGAATAGTATAGGCAGTTCAATTTACTGTTATTTCTTTTCTATGCCATCATTAAGCTTTCATGGAAAGCGATTTTTATTTGTTCCATCGTAGGTCTGCCTCTTCCCTGTATCATTGGTGAAAATCTCCACTTTTGTAGGTGTTTCATCTCTTCTTTTCTTAATCTTAACGATATTTTTCAGGTATTTATTCTACAAATGATCTTATTTAATAAAATAGCATTTCTTCATTAACAGCGGCGCTTACATCAATTCATTGTGAGTTAACTATCTATTAATCACACTATCGCTTACTGTTCCTTGTAAATATGATCGCCGCCCCTACAACAAGGACAAATAGAAAGACAACTATAGAAAGTCCGAAAGCTGATTAGCTTAAAAAAATACTAATGATAATAATCGGTGTTCCAATCATGGCGGAAATTGATGCGAATTTTAAATAACGGATTACATATGGAGATACCTCGGGTTCTTCCTCAAACATCCAGCGCCTTCCAAATAAAAAACTATCTTCCGGGCAACTATAAGTCCAAATAAAGAATGCATATAATGGGATCATAAAAATAACAGCCATAATCATTTCGCTTATCATGCTCTCATCCCCTTTAAAACTTAATAATATTGTTATTATTTATACGATTGAAAAGGTTGAAAGTTACAATTTCAAAGCTATTTAAAATGCCTTTATATTAACACCACATAAATTATCTGAAATAATCAACCCCTTTAATTGATAATCATTATCAATTATTGTATAGTAGGTAGTAACGATACATTAAATTGAGTCAGGAGGATATTGAATGCAAATATACTGGACGAAAATAAATAAGATCATTGAAGAAACACCTGAGGTGAAAACATACTTGCTCGACTGTCCGGAAGGCGTAACATGGGAAGAAGGCGCCCATATTCACTTGGCATTGGAAGGTTTTAATGCTGGAGATAAGCCAAATCGCAGTTTGATTCGCCATATGTCAATTTCCACTTTGCCACACGAAAATTCAATCGGTATTACAACTCGCATTCGTGAGCAGTGCTCTCTGTTCAAATCGATTTTAAGAAACCTTGGAGTCGGCGATGAGGTTGCGATCTTTAAAATTCATTCGAATGTACCGCTCAAAAGAGAAGATAAAAACGTGTACCTGCTATCCTCTGGTGTCGGCCTAGCCACTTTCAGACCGCTTGTACTTGATTATTTTGATCGTGCTGATAATGTCAATCAAATTCATTCTTTGAACATCGATTCATCAAGAAACTACTTATTCAAAAATATTTTTGAATCCGCACCTGACAAAAAATTCACATCACAGTTCGTCGATAACCGTAAAGACTACTATGAAGAAGTAAAAAAACTTGCCGCGGATAAGGATGGCCTGTTCTATATTGTCGGCAGCGATGAATTCCTCATGCAGAACATTGAAGTACTACGTGAGCAAGGCATTCAGCCGGAACAGATTATGCTCGACAAGCGTGAAAGTCAACGTTCCGAATTCTTGTCTTATGAATTGACGATGTAAGCGAGACGAAATATTTTAGGTGAATAAAGAAAAAGATAAAGAATCCATTGTAATGGATTCTTCAGACTGTAGACAAAAGGGTTGGAAATCGAATTGATTTCCAACCCTTTTGTCAATTATGAAGTTATTTTAACGGAAAAAGGCCTTTTTATCTCGTAATATTAGCTTCTAT
>NZ_JBBCZC010000083.1:0-4052 GCF_037144575.1 Sporosarcina sp. USHLN248 | reverse complement strand
GCATCCGCGTGCTACTTTCAGTATTGAATGAGAAAAATACAAGAACAGGTGGCGAAAAACGATTCGTTTTTCGCCACCTGTTCTATTTTAGGGACTTATTGGACAGCCCCTCTTCGACTGCATAGTTAAGTCGAGTGAGTGGCTAACCCCTCATCTGATCGTTTCTTTTGCCAGAAAGTAGAGAAGTATTGCAGCGATGTTGGATTAGCCATTGCGTCAGGATTTGCTGCTTCCTCGACCGGAACGCCACATAATATTTTGCGGACGGGCACTTCCATCTTCTTTCCTGTTAACGTATAAGGCACTTGCTCGATTGCGTAAATTTCATCGGGAACATGTTTCGGTGATGCTTGGTTCCGAATGATATCCCGGATTTCCTGTTTTAGCGATTCATCGAGGACGGCACCTTCATTTAAGGCAACGAATAGAGGCATGAACGATCTGCTCTCTTTCATTTGCAAATAGACAATTAAACTATCCTTAACGGCATCCAATGATTCAACTGCAGAATAGATTTCGCTCGTCCCCATTCGAACTCCATTGCGGTTCAAAGTTGAATCGGATCTTCCATAAATGATGCCGGTGCCTCTTTCCGTCAGCTTCAAGTTATCACCTTGCCGCCAAATGCCTGGAAACATATCAAAATAGCTTTCAAAGAGCCGTTTGTTGCCTTCGTCATTTAAAAAATAAAGCGGCATGGACGGCATCGGCTGCAGTACGACCAATTCGCCGACTTTGCCCACGACGGATTTCCCATCTTCCGTAAAGGCGTGGACGTCAACACCGAGTCCGCGAGCTTGCATCTCTCCAGCAGTAACCGGCTCAATCGGGACGCCAGTCAGAAAGCCAGAGCAAATATCAGTCCCGCCGCTTTGGGAAGAAAGCCAAAGATCTTCCTTTACATGTTTGTAAATCCATTCGAATAGTTCAGGTCCCGCAGGAGCTCCGCTTAAAATAATAGATTCGATGCTGGACAAATCGTATTTATCTTTAGGAGATAAACCTGCTTGCTTCATCAAGTTTACATACATAGGACTTGCGCCGAATGCAGTCGTGCCAGTTTGCTCGGCTAGCTCCCATAGTTTGCCGATTGATGGATATGCAGGATTTCCGTCATATAACACGATCGAGGCGCCGGTTAGCAAACCGCTCGTCAAAATATTAAACATCATCCATCCGGTAGTTGTATAAAATAACAGCCGGCTTTTGGGTCCTAAATTGGCATGGAACGTAAGAATTTTATAGGACTCCAATAAAATCCCGCCGTGGCTATGCACAATTGCTTTAGGAATGCCAGTCGTGCCAGAAGAATACATAATTTGCAAAGGATGATCAAAGGGCACTTGTTCAAATTCAAAATGCTGTGGGGCGGGCCGATTCAATAGCTCCGACCATTGTTTTGCACTTTCAATTGGGCCAATGGTATCTTCTACTATTAAATAGGGTACATGGATAAAATGCTCAACAGTAGGCAATTGCTCAGCGATTTTCACAACCTCTTCTCGGCGGTCGAACGTTTTTCCTGCGTATTGATAGCCATCAATGGTGAACAGCACTTTCGGTTTGATTTGCTGCAGTCGGTCTAATACGCTGCGGCTGCCGAAATCAGGGGAGACACTTGACCAAACCGCACCTATGCTCATCGTAGCCATCATAGCAACGACAGTTTCTGGTATGTTCGGGAGATACGCGGCAATGCGATCTCCTCTACCAACGCCTAACGCACGCAGTTCAGTTGCTAAGCTCATCACTTGTTTCTTGAAATCGCCCCAGTTCAATTCACCTAGTGGGCGTATTTCTGATGCGTGGCATATCGCTGTTTTATCATAATTATCACGCCTGAAAATATGCTCCGCATAATTTAAAGTCGCGCCGGTAAACCATTTAGCGCTCGGCATTTCCTTGAAGGATAGGACTTCCTCATAAGCAGTGGATGATTGCACATCAAAATACTCCCATATCGATTCCCAAAAAGCTACCAATTCATCCACGGACCATTTCCATAGCGAATGATAATCGCCAAATGCCAAATTTTTCTCTCTCTTGAGCCACTTAATATAGTTAATAATATTCGTGTTTTCGATAAAGTCGTTGCTGGGCACCCATAAGACCGACCCTTCAGTTACCATTTGAAACCGCCCCCTTAAGTTTCTGGAAATTTGTATGTGCTTTCAATTATAACATAGAAGGCCAACTATTCGGATTAATCAACAAAGTATATATAACCTCTATTTAGAACGGATATTGACTTGAACCATCCTCATCACCAGCTCGATTACGGAAATGGCAAATCATCTTGAAAAAAGATCACGGATAAAGTCGGCGTTTCCTGAGAAGTACTTATTGATCGTATCCTCCGAAGGGACATGTCGAACAAAGAACGGAATATTTTTTGTTTGAAGAAAGGCATCAATTTCTTGAACTTCCGTTGTTTCACCTTCCAATGTATTTTGCCAAACGTCAAATTTTCTTCCATCTTTAAAATGAAGAATATAGCGACCATTGAAAGAGCTTCGGTTAGGGTTTGATTCGATGGGAATGGAATAGTCGATTTCCACTTTCGTTACGTCCTCCCAAGTGTAATGGTCTGTTGATAAACTCCAAAATGTGCCGTATATAAATTCTTCTTCGGTCATGACAATTGCATTCGTAAAGCTTAAATAAAGAAAAGGAAGAGTGATAAATAGAGGGATTGCAGCTAATCGAAGTACGAGAAGCACATCGACTTTGAACTCTCGGAAAGATTTTTTCTGAATCCCGTTTTTGATGGAGACATATACTCCCCAAGTAGCAAGCCCATAGATAAGGGAGCAACTATAATAAACCCAATAGGCACTATTCGGTGTGAGGAAAAAAAGGGCATCATTTGTATGATTCAGCATTTTGTTGCAGAAATAGAAAACAAAAAAATAAAGTACCGAGAACGACCCGAATAGAAGGAAGAACCGTAGCCACACCTGTCTATCGGATTTTTCTTCTTTCACTATGCATCTCCTCCGATATGTCTATACATTCTATTGTCATACGATTCAAGTGCATGTTGGTTTCATTATGAATAGGGACATCCCGATCGTTCAGCTTTTCTATTAACATCGCCAACTACTTCCTACGAACATTGTTAACGGATTGCATATAATACTTGATAGGAGTGTGATGGAATGGGTGTTATTCAAACAAATGAATGGCTCGAAGAATTGGACGGCGACCTTATTGGCATATGTAAAAAACTAAGAGACTATTTTCCGGATGCATCTGTCCCGGATATTCATCAGCACTTGCTAACATTTGGCATGTACAATTTGTCAAAGGACGGAAGCGCTCTGAGCAAAAAACTGTTTGAGAATGGGGCATGGTCAATCGTACAACAGGAGTACGAGCAGCTTCGGCAACTATGGAAAGGTCCTGATGTCCCAATTTTCATATTCCCTTCAGATCCAAATAACAAATTGTTAACTGATGAATTTAGTGGGAAGGCAGGACTTAGTTTCCAAGATAAGTTGTTTTTATTTATCTCTCCAAACAACACGGAAGTAGAAATCAAGGCATTACTCACTCATGAATATAATCATGTATGCCGATTGGCTAAATACCCTAAAAGGGAAGAGGATTATATTTTGTTGGATACGGTCATTTTAGAAGGTTTGGCAGAAATGGCTGTCTTTGAAAGGTTCGGCAAGGAATACAATTCAAAGTTTCTATCACTTTATTCCAATGAGGAATTGGAGAAGTTATGGAGAGAAATTGTGTTCTTTGAGAAGGAACAGTTAAAGGGGACGGCTATTCATTATGAAGTATTATATGGCATGGGGTCCTATCCGAAGATGGTGGGATATTGCGTAGGGTTTTATTTAGTCTGGAACTTTTTGAAAGACAAAACATTGCACTCCGATGAAATATTGGGAATCCCCTCGCATAAAATTGCGCAGCTATCGACTAAATAGAAATGGGGCTGTCCAATAAGTCCCTAAAATAGAACAGGTGGCGAAAAACGAATCGTTTTTCGCCACCTGTTCTTGTATTTTTCTCATTCAATACTGAAAGTAGCTCGCGGA
>NZ_JBBCZC010000082.1:0-4148 GCF_037144575.1 Sporosarcina sp. USHLN248 | reverse complement strand
TAGAAGCTAATATTACGAGATAAAAAGGCCTTTTTCCGTTAAAATAACTTCATAATTGACAAAAGGGTTGGAAATCAATTCGATTTCCAACCCTTTTGTCTACAGTCTGAGATGATTTCCCTTAAAAGGAAATCATCTCACAAACTGTTGACAAAGTGGTTTCATCACTTTGACTACAGTCTTTTTAAGTTCATAGTTATTGAATAGATGTTGCCGACCATAGCAATAGACGTGAATTTAAAATTAAGATGAAGGTGCATCAGCAGTTATTTTTTGATCCCGAGGCAGAGCCAATCCAACCAAACCAATAAATGGTAGGAACGATGCGATAACCATCGTCGGGTATATACCGATTGTATCCATTAATACACCGATCGCAACTGCTCCGATTGCGCCCATCCCAAAAGCAAGCCCAACTGTCAAACCCGCCATTGTGCCAATTTTACTTGGTACCAATTCCTGCGCATAGATAACTGTCACCGAAAAACTGAGCATGATGAAAAATCCGATTACCGCAAGCAGCACTCCTACCGACCATAAAGGTACGTGCGGGAGCAATAAACATAAAGGCAACGGTACTAACAATGACAGAACGATAACTTTTTTCCTGCCAATCCTATCTGCCATCGGTCCGCCAAAAAATGTTCCCGCAGCGCCTAATGCCATAAAAAGAAAAATATACAGCTGTCCTGTTTCAATTTTTAATCCATAATGATCCATTAAATGAAATATGTAAAAGCTCGTTACATTCGTTACATAAAATGACCTTGCAAAAATAATGACCATCAATAATATAAGTGCAATTGTAATTTGTTTCTTAGTCAAATCACCGATTGATGATAATAATACTTTTTTACGATTATTTTCCTTCTCCAACTCTAACTGTCGTTTATACCATGCTGATATTTTGGATAAAATGATTATCCCGACAGCGGCTACCACGATGAAAACTGCGGCTCCTTTTTGCCCTAATGGCACTAAAACAAATGCACTTATTAATGGCGCCAATGCTTGTCCAGAGTTTCCTCCAACTTGATAAATCGATTGGGATAATCCTCTTTTTGATCCTGCAGCTAAAAAGGACACCCTTGACCCTTCTGGATGAAAAACCGCAGATCCAAACCCTAAAATTATGACGGCTAATAGGATTAGCCAATAATTTGGCGCAATTGACAAACCTGCCATACCAATAAGCGAAAAAGTCATGCCGATTGGAAGTGCATAAGGCATTGGCTTTCGGTCACTAAAATATCCAACGACTGGTTGTAAAACGGAAGCAACCATGTTCAAAGAAAAAAATATAAAGCCTAATTGTGTAAAGCTGAGGCCCCTCTCCTTCTCCAATACTGGAAACATCGCTGGAATGACCGCCTGCAATGTATCATTCAGCAAATGACATCCTCCAATCGCAAACATGATTGGATACACTGGGTTGTTAAAGCTTTGTGATTTTTTCGTAGTTGCCAAATAGATCCCCACTCTTTTTATTGAAATTTTTCGAATAGCATCAGTATACATCATCTTACTAAAATTTTGTAGGAAATTTCCACCAATTTTATAGAGCTGTTTAGCGCCTCCTTTAGAATGGGTACACTATGTACAAAGAAAGGAAAGGGCTGACAATCAACATGGCGCTTGCCAATCAACTATCTGGGATGTTTCTTGTTCCAGCTTCATTATTATTGGTAACCCTTGAAATCGTCTTGGAATCTTATAGAGTTAGCGCTCCGAAATGGACAGCAAGATTAGCGATCGGAAATTTATTCATTAACATCTCTTGGGCCTTTCTCATCTTCGTCATGTTAATGAACCCGCAATTATTGCAGCCTCATATTGCGCATTTTTTCTCTGAAATTTTTCAGCAATCTTCGGAAGACCTATTAGGACGAGTCGAATGGATATTCACTATTTTAGGGATCGCAGCGATTATCGTTATGCTGATTGATGCAGTGTCAGGATTTACAAACTTACGTACAGGGAAATGACATGACACGCTTGTTTTACATAAAAGAGAATACATACTGACATTACCATGTAAACCAATAGGACATTTTGCATGCCATGTCAGTATGATTTTTTTCTTCATCAATGTTTTTAAATAGATTGTATAGCACGATATTCACGAATGCTTCCTATGTTTAATAGACTCTCACGAGGGAAACATACGGTATAGAATCATTAAAAATTAGGAGGTTCCACAAATGGCAAAAATAGCTGTAGAACAACCATTTACAGATGTTAAGCAGGCTTTGGAAGAAAAAGGGCATGAAGTGACGATGTTTGAAAGTGACGAAAACGTGAACGGTTATGACATGGGTGTCGTACGTGCACTAAGCGATGTCAATGTGGATCAATTCGATTTTCCAGTGGTCAGCATTGAAGGGGCATCCGTTCAGGATGTTGTAAATGACGTCATAAATAGATTGTCACGATAAAGTAAGCAATTAAAAGGACAGAATCCAGCTTGTTGACAAACGTTCGCATACAGTGTTGGAGCCAGCAGGCAACCGTTGCCACAGGACGTATTGTTCTTAGGTACGTTCTTAGATTGCCTTCCTTGGCAAGCGTCTACAATCGCAAGCTGGGCAAACATCTATTTCATAACTAAAAACCTTAAAAAGACCGTAGACAAAGTGAAAGACTACTTTATCTACAGTCTGGGACAGGATCCAGTAAACGGAATCCTGTCCTTACTTATGTGGAATGTTGTGCACTTTCCTTTTCGGTACCCGCTACTACTACAGCAGCTGAAGCATCTCCTACAATATTTACTGTTGTCCTCATCATATCTAACACTCTATCTATTCCCGCAATTAAAGCAATTCCTTCTAACGGCATATTCACTGAGCTTAACACCATCGCAAGCATAATCATCCCTGCTCCAGGAACGCCCGCAGTACCAATTGAAGCTAATACCGTTATTAAAACAACTGTCAATAACTGCATGAAGGATAACTCCAAATTATAAAACTGGGCGATAAAGATGACAGCTACCCCTTGATAAATTGCCGTTCCATCCATATTGATCGTTGCGCCAAGCGGCAAAACAAAGCTTGAAATCCTGTTTGGAACACCTAAATTTTCATTCGTATTTTTTATGGTAACTGGCAAAGTTCCTGCACTGCTTGCTGTACTAAATGCAACGAGGGCTGCCGGGGAAATCCCTTTAAAAAATGTAAGCGGATTCATTTTACCGAACGTCTTCACAGCAGTCGAATAAACGACTGCGGCATGCAAAATACAAGCGAAATACACCGCAACAATAACTTTAACAAGTGGCAATAAAACAGACAGGCCATATTGTCCGATGACCGGAGCTAATAATCCTAAAATCCCAATTGGTGCAGCCTTCATGACAATTCCAGTAATTTTGTACATCACTTCTGCAAAGCCTTCAAAAAACTGTAAAACAGGCTTCGCCTTTTCGCCTACAAGTGTAATGCCGATGCCAATAAATAACGCAAAGAAAATTACCTGCAAAATATTCCCTGTTGAAAGAGATGTAAAAGGATTGTCAGGAACGATATTCAACAATGTTGTGATCACGCCTTGCTGTTCCTGAGTCACTACCTCCGGTGCAACTAACCCTTCCGATGAAACATCTACCCCTTTCCCTGGAGAAAAAGCAAAAGCTACAATGAGACCAATAATAATCGCAATTGCAGTTGTCACTAAATAATATACGATTGTTTTTGCTCCGATCCTGCCTAACTGTTTCGGATCGGAACTGCTCGCTACACCAACAACTAAGCTTGATAAAATGAGCGGAGCAATTATGAATTTGATGAGCCGAAGGAACAGATCACCGAAAGGCTTCAAAAAATCAATCGAACTTCCAAAAATACTACCTAAAATAATAGCCAATACAAATGCAATAAAAATTTGAGTGACAAGATTAAACTTTAACTTCATTTTCCTCCCCTTTCCCGAAATTTCGAAATACTATTTATACTATAGTATACATTAGTTTAGGCGAACATGACTATAGAATGGTAGATTTACTCCAAAAGGATGTTTGTAAACTAAAAAGTCCATAGAAAAAGGGGCTGTCCAATAAGTCCCTAAAATAGAACAGGTGGCGAAAAACGAATCGTTTTTCGCCACCTGTTCTTGTATTTTTCTCATTCAATACTGAAAGTAGCACGCGG
>NZ_JBBCZC010000081.1:0-4763 GCF_037144575.1 Sporosarcina sp. USHLN248 | reverse complement strand
ATTTTGAATCCGAAGATTCGTTTTGTCTCTTCCGCCGACGGGGTCGGCTTTGAGACTTTATTTGTTGACGTTTTGCTGTTCAGTTTTCAAGGTTCATTTCGTCGCCTCTCAGAGAAGCAACTCTTATATAATACCATCTTGCGTTTTTCGTGTCAACAACTTTTCTAAAAAACTTTTAAAGTTGTTTTCGTTTGTTTCGTTTATCGGAAACGCAACGTTATTTACTTTAACAGCTAACTGACTATATTGCAATACTTTATTCGTAAAAAGAATTATCTTTTATTTTACTATGAAAAGAAAACCGTTCGAAGCTTGTTATCTAAACTTCGAACGGCATTAATGCATACTCTTATGAACAAACTGTAGAAGAAAAAAACGCTCTATCGTAGTTTTAATTACACGGTGGTTTTGTCCATTCCTATTCAATGGACCAGGCCCATATTGAATTTCTATAGGAAGAATGCAAAAGAAAAAAGGGCCGCTAAACCCGGAATTCCTAAAACTGCTAAAAGAAGACCTGACGCAATATTGACAGGGAAGTATAACCCGACAAAACCGCCAGCTATATTCAATGCGAATAATACTAAGAACGCGAATGCCAATCGAAACCAAAATACTGAAAGATTCTCAAATAGTTTGCTGAGCTGTTTTTTATTTAACATTAATAATAGAAGAAGAATAGCACCCGATAGTGCAATGATGAAGATTTTCATGGAAAGCGCTCCTTTCGGCTAATGGTCCATTCTATGCGCTTTCCTCCTATTATATCCCGCACTCTCTTCTATTTAATCTGTTAAAAATTATTCAACTCGCAATCTCCGTTCTTTTGCTTCTTTGAATAAATGAAAATACTTGCTCTCTGCAATCTTTCTTCGTACAATAATTTCTTGGTCGTAGTCGTTTAAATATTTTTCGATCTCTCTTGCCTGCTCCCACTCTTCTTTAGTTTCCACTAACAGGTTTCGCAACCGATCATCAAATTCTTTTTTTATCTTTCTTTTTCGACCGAACATTTCTCTGTTCCCCCTATAACTCTCGACGACCTTCCAGTGCCTTCGATAGCGTCACTTCATCTGCATATTCAAGGTCTCCTCCGACTGGCAACCCGTGAGCTATTCTTGTAGTTGTAATGCCCGACGGTTTGACGAGCCGTGAAATGTACATAGCAGTCGCTTCACCTTCAATAGTAGGATTCGTTGCTAATATTAATTCTTGAACCTCTTCGTCTTGCAGACGTGTCAATAGAGAAGGAACGTTGATATCTTCCGGGCCTATGCCATCCATAGGAGATATTGCCCCGTGGAGAACATGGTAGAGACCGTTATAATCCCTCATTTTCTCCATTGCGATGACATCTTTCGGATCTTGTACAACACAAATCATCGAGCGGTCGCGTGATTGATCTTGGCAAATTTGGCAAGGATCAATATCCGTAATATGACCACACACAGAGCAAAATCGCAAATTCCGTTTAGCATCAACCAACGCCTTGGCAAATTCCAATACGGTATCTTCCTTCATACTCAATACAAAAAACGCCAGTCGGCCCGCAGTTTTCGGACCGATTCCTGGCAGTTTCATAAAGCTATCAATCAGTTTTGATATTGGTTCAGGATAATGCATTACCCATTACCTCCTAAAACATTCCAGGTAGGTTCAACCCTTTCGTGAATTGACCCATTGTGGAATTAGTTAACTCCTCCGCTTTGCCCATCGCTTCGTTTGTTGCAATTACAATTAGGTCTTGCAGCATTTCTACGTCTTCTGGATCAACCACTGACGGATCGATTGCCACTTCAAGTACTTCCTTATGTCCAGATACGATGACTTTCACCATACCACCGCCAGCTGCACCTTCTAATCTTTTTTCACCCAATTCCTCTTGGGCTTCCGCCATTTTCTTTTGCATTTTCTGCATTTGTTTCATCATGCCTTGCATATTTCCCATACCGCGCATATTCAATTCCTCCTCAATAAGATTAGTCATCATGAACTATTATGAACTCTTTGCCGAATATCTTTTCTGCTTCAGCGACAACCGGATCATCGGCTGTGGAACCAGACTCCTCCATAAATGAAGAAGACAGTTCTTCCACTCCATCATTATCTGCTGAATCCTGTTGTTTTGCCAAGCCGTTCGTACGAATAAATTCTTCGCGCGCCTTCAACCAGCCATCTTCCGGCACATATACCACTTCATACGCCTTGCCGGTCCTTGCTCGCAAAGCTTCCGAAAGGCCTGCCCTAAGCGACGGATTTTCCGAAGCCATCCGGCAATGGATTTCATATTTGAATTTTAACACAAACGCACTATCTGATGCCGCCACTGGTTCAGTCTCTTCCAATAGTGCTGAGTGAGAACGTTGCAATGTTTGCATCATGCTCGCCCATTCCTCACGGATGATTTGGATATCTTGACGAGTAGCGGCTTTTAATACTTCGTTAATTTTGCCTGTCGGAATTCGAATCGATTGTACTTTCGATGCGCTACGCTTAGGCTGGTTCCCTTGTGCAGGTGCCTCACCTATCTTGACACCGTTTTCCAGCTGTTGCTGCAAAGAAGCAACCATTCTTTCAAGCGACTCGATTTTATGCATCAAGTTTTGGTCGACGGGCTGCGTAGCATGGTCGACTACCCCTTCTAAATGGATCATCTTAAGCAAAGCGGATTCAATATAAACTTTCGCATGGTTTGAAAACCGCATTTCCTGCTGTGTTTTCGATAAAATATCGATGTAGGAATAAAGTGTTTCCGGTTCAAACGCATTGCCCATAGAAACGAATCGTTCATCCCCAGAGATTAATTCCAATAGTTCATGTAAATCAGGCGCAGAGCGTAATAAAAGCAAATCTCTGAAAAACGTAATCAGATCTTCCGCTAACCTTGACACATCTTTTCCTTCAGCAATTAACTGATCCAACAAAGACAAAGCAGCTGCCGCGTCTTTTGATAGCAAAGCTTCCGCTAATTGATAAAAAATATCTTCACCAATTGACCCCGTTACAAGCAGCGCTCCTTCAGCGGTCAATTTGTCTCCACTGAACGATACGACTTGATCCAAAATGCTAAGCGCATCCCGCATTCCGCCGGATGCCGCTTGTGCAATAATTTTCAAGGCTTCTTCATCAGCATCGATCTCGGCGTCAGACAATACCATTTTCATACGTTCAATTATTTCGCTTGAAGTAATCGGTTTAAAATCAAATCTTTGACATCGGGAAATGATGGTCAAAGGCAGCTTGTGCGGCTCTGTCGTCGCCAAAATGAACACGGCATGCGATGGCGGCTCTTCCAACGTTTTCAAAAGTGCGTTAAAAGCAGAATTTGACAGCATGTGCACCTCGTCTATGATGTACACTTTGAAGCGGGCGTTCGAAGGAGCGAACCGGACCTTTTCAATTATGTCCCGCATTTCTTCTACCCTCGAGTTGGAAGCTGCGTCAAATTCGATAACGTCCGTATTCGAGCCTTCCGTTATACTTCGACAAGTCGGACATTCATTGCAAGGTTCTTTAGATGGAGCTTTCTCGCAGTTCATTGCTTTAGCGAAAATTTTCGCAGCACTCGTCTTTCCTGTCCCCCGCGGTCCAGAAAATAGATAAGCATGGGATGTCTTATTATGCAGCAACGCATTTTGCAAAGTCTGCTTCACATGGCGCTGCCCCGACATTTCCTCAAATGACTGCGGTCGATATACTCTATAAAAAGCTTGGTAAACCACCATTTCCCCTCCTCTCATCTTCAAGTCATATACAAATGATTATATCATAAATCTCCCGTAAAAACCCCTCTCACAAGCCAATAGGGCAGTAAAAAACCTGTCGTTAAGGACAGGCATTGGAACAAAAATTTTTACTTCATAAAAATAAAAAACTCGCCCGGAATGGACGAGTTGAATTCGCGTAATAAAGCCGCGCACCTTCCTTTGACTGCCGCACATAAGCGTTACTCCTGTCGACAGCTCGGCCTAGGCAACCCCGCGGCACATGAGAGATGCCACTTAATGCTGCTTCCTTCCGGACCTGACATGGTTCATGGGTTCCCATTGCGCAGGACCCAGACGTCAACACTACGTGCAAGAGGCAGACCCTACAATACGGACAGCCTCGAGAAGGGATTCAGTCTTGCTAGAGCGGATTGCAAGTTACAGGGCACCGCTACCTCCCCACCTAGCACGGCTCTCTAAGTATAACGATTTCTGTGGATAAAATCAACCCATACCCTTATAAACTTCTATTAAAAGCAATGCTCTCACACTCTTTTATAATGATATAAATGTTTTATTATAAGTTTTTCAAAAAAATATCTGTCTCTGAGACAGTACATAATTATTTTGAGGCTCTGCGATAATTTTCATCCAATAGCAGAAGACAGACTTCTGTGAATATACTTTCTTAAAAAAGGTTCTTACAAGTAGTTGACATGAAAAGTTGATTCGTGATAAATTATGTTTTGTTGATACGGAGGAATACCCAAGTCCGGCTGAAGGGATCGGTCTTGAAAACCGACAGGGGTGTTAAAGCCCGCGGGGGTTCGAATCCCTCTTCCTCCGCCATTCATTTTGATAAAAGCGCATAGTTGGAGATAAAGTCTGTTACATTCATGTAACGGATTTTTTATTTACCTTTTATTCATTTATAAAACCTAAAAGGGGGCTGTCCAATAAGTCCCTAAAATAGAACAGGTGGCGAAAAACGAATCGTTTTTCCGCCACCTGTTCTTGTATTTTTCTCATTTAATACTGAAAGTAGCTCGCGGATGC
>NZ_JBBCZC010000080.1:0-5059 GCF_037144575.1 Sporosarcina sp. USHLN248 | reverse complement strand
CTAACTCTAGTCGCCATTAAAAAAACACCTCCGAATTGATTTCATAAGGTTCAATACCCTATTTTCAACGAAAGGTGTTTTTATTTGTCTCATTTTCTTAGGTCAGTTCCATTGTAAGTTTGTTAACAATCGATGGTGTTTTTTATTTGGTATAGAATTGTAAATTAAGAATGAATGTTAGCTGTTTCGAAGAATTCTGCATATAATTCTTTTAATATTTTCGTTTCATCCTTTTTCTTCACTCCGAAGACAAGGCTGACTTCAGAAGAGCCTTGATTGATCATTTCAATGTTGGCACCTGTACGGGCAATCGCAGTGGCAGCACGTGCAGCTAATCCGGTTGTATATTGCATACCTTCTCCAACAAGGACGATCATCGAGTAATCGTCTTCTACGATGACAGCATCCGGTTCCAATTCTTTGTGGATTCTTTCGACAATCCGTTCTTCTTTCGATTTCGTCAGGAATTTGCTGCGAATAATGACGGATAAATTATCGATACCAGATGGCGTATGCTCAAACGGAATTTCTTCTTCCTCAAAAATTTGCAAAAGCCTGCGGCCAAAGCCAATTTCAAGGTTCATTAAAAATTTATCGACATAAATAGTTGTGAACCCGCTGTCAGCTGCAATTCCGATAACTTGCTGTTCGTTATAGTCCCGTTCTTTCACAATTAATGTTCCAGGGGCACTAGGGTTATTTGTATTTTTGATAGCGACAGGGATTGATTTCCGGAAAGCAGGAATGAGTGCCTCGTCATGGAAAACAGAAAAGCCCGCATAGGCTAACTCACGCATTTCACGGTACGTCATCCTGTCGATCGCTACAGGATTCTCAATAACTGTTGGATTGGCTGCAAAAACCGAATCGACGTCTGTGAAATTTTCATACAAATCGGCTTCCACAGCTGCTGCAATGAGGGACCCAGTAATGTCAGACCCTCCTCGATTGAATGTACGAAGTGTTCCGTCCTCTGTAAATCCAAAAAATCCTGGGAATACGATGATGGCATGCTCATTTTTTAATGCGGATAGTCTTTTATCTCCTTCAGGTAATGCGCGAACACGCTCCGGTCGGTTATTAACCAAAAGTCCAGCTTCTTTTGGATTGATGTATTTGGCATCAATACCAATGAATTGAAGATAGTTGGCGATTAGTTTCGCATTATTATCCTCACCGGCAGCTTTCAATGTATCTATGTACAAAGAAGAGTCCTCTTTATCTTGTGAGAGTCGGTATCGCAAGTCTTCTTCAATAATGTGTACGATTTGCTCAGAAAGACCAAGTCCTTCTGCGATGCCGCGATAGCGGTCTACGACTTCACATAATTCCTTTTCTGTATCTCCGTTGGACAGTGCTTTCTCGCCTAACCGAATGAGTAGGTCGGTCACCTTTATGTCATTCGAGAAACGTTTTCCAGGGGCTGAAACGACAACGATTCTACGATTGCTGTCAGAAGTTACAATATCAACAACTTTTCGAATTTGGTCGGCAGACGCAACGGAAGTGCCGCCGAATTTGCATACTATCATTTTCATCAGATCCAATCTTGTTTTAAATTGCAATTGTACGATATATTGAACTTTATCATAAATAGGGTTGAGAATGGAAGCTTATTTCTCTATAATGTCTTTATACGAAGAACGATTGTTTTTTCATAGTGTACATACAGTAGGGAGAATCGTCAAATGAAAAATGAAATTAATATCGGCCTATTAGGATTCGGTGTCGTTGGCAGCGGCGTTGCAAAAATCTTGCACGACCATCAAGATGACCTGAGTTATAAGTTAGGCGTTCCTGTAAAAATTAAGAAAGTTCTCGTAAAAGATACTGAAAAAGAACGTGATACAGAGCTACAGAGAGACATTTTCACTGCAGATTTGGATGAAATTATAGACGATCCATCTATAGATTTGATTGTGGAAGTGATCGGAGGGACGAGCGAGGCGAAACAGGCAATCGAACGTTCATTGCTATCAGGAAAAGGTGTCGTTACGGCGAATAAGGATGTTATGGCAGAATCAGGGCTTGAGCTATTAAAGTTGGCGGATGAAAACAAGAGCGATCTTTTCTATGAAGCAAGCGTCGGCGGAGGAATCCCTTTAATACGAACATTGGAAGATGGACTATCCTCGGACAGAATCCGTGCATTGACGGGTATCGTCAATGGCACAACGAATTTCATTTTGACGAAAATGAAGCACGAAAATAAGTCGTACGAAGAGGCTTTGGCGGAAGCAACTGAATTAGGGTTTGCAGAGGCAGATCCATCAGCAGATGTGGACGGCATTGATGCTGCAAGAAAGATGGTCATTCTATCTTCATTAGCCTTTTCAACCGAAGTTCGTATGGAAGACGTATTTGTCCGTGGGATGAAAGATATTAAACCTGGGGATTTAGAGCTTGCCGAGCAATTTGGCTATACGGTGAAGTTAGCGGGATCAGCGAAAAAGGATGATAACGGCATCGAAGTGGCCGTTGAGCCTGTGTTTCTTCCGAACTCACACCCGCTCTCTTCCGTCAACAATGAATTCAATGCTGTCTATGTATACGGGGATGCAGTCGGTGAAACGATGTTTTATGGACCAGGTGCAGGATCATTACCTACAGCTACATCTGTGACGAGCGATATTATGGCTGCATGCAGGAATTTATTGTTAGGAGTGAATGGCAAGCGTCTACATGCGCCTCAGCATACATGCAAAGTAAAGAAGGATAGCCAAAAGTTTGGCCGCTATTTTCATCGTATTTCAGTAAAGGATAAAGTAGGCGTGTTAACAAGGCTATCTGCGGTATACAGCAAATTTGGCGCAAGTCTTGCAACTGTCATTCAACATCCGAACAAGCACGACGGCGGTGCAGATTTGATAATGATCACCCACGAAATTTCAAGACAACAACATCTTGATATTATGGATGAATTAAAAAATACAGAAGATGTAATTGATGTGCTAAGTCATTACCGAATTGAGGGGGAATTGTCATGAGAAGATGGAATGGATTGCTTGAGGAATATAAAGAATGGCTGCCGGTGACAGACGAAACGCCAGCACTTACTTTGCAGGAAGGAAATACCCCACTCATTCATTTGAAAAACCTATCGGATCAATGGGGTGTTAACTTATATGTAAAAACAGAAGGAACAAATCCGACTGGATCATTCAAAGATCGCGGTATGGTAATGGCGGTGGCAAAGGCAAAAGAAGAAGGGAAAACGGCGCTTATTTGCGCTTCTACAGGAAATACATCTGCATCGGCTGCTGCTTACGGTGCGCGTGCTGGATTGCGGACAATTGTCGTCATTCCGGAAGGGCGTATTGCACTTGGGAAATTGGCTCAAGCGAAAATGTATGGAGCGGAAATTGTCGCGATCGAAGGAAATTTCGATGAAGCGCTGCGCATGGTGCGAGAAGTAGGAGAAGGAAAGATTGCACTTGTCAACTCGGTGAATCCATACCGTTTGGAAGGTCAAAAAACGATTGCCTTTGAGACGATTGAGCAATTAGGGAAAGTACCTGATCTATTTGCTTTGCCTGTAGGAAATGCAGGAAATATTTCTGCTGCTTGGAAAGGCTTTAAAGAATACGATGAGAAATTAGGAGCAGGAACACCAAAGTTATTGGGTGTCCAGGCTGATGGTGCGGCACCGATTGTTTATGATCGGGTGTTCGAAGAGCCGGAAACGGTTGCGACTGCTATCCGGATCGGCAACCCGGCAAGCTGGCATTTAGCTACAAAAGCGCTTGAAGAGTCAGAAGGCGCTATTCTTTCTGCGACTGACGAAGAAATTATAGAAGCTTACCAGCTCTTGGCATCAACTGATGGTGTATTTGCAGAACCAGCTTCCTGTGCAACAATCGCTGGCATTAAAAAGCGTCTGGATGCTGGGTTGATTGAAAAAGGCTCTACAATTGTAGGCGTTTTAACAGGAAACGGATTGAAAGATCCAGAAACAGCCATCCAAGTAAATGAAGGAAAACCGTTCTTATCACGCGAGCAGTTTGACGCATTTTTGAATGAGTTGAAAACGGGGGCGAACTAATGGAGCTACCGCTTTTCACTGTTGTCGTGCCGGCCACGACGGCAAATTTAGGTCCAGGATATGACAGTGTGGGAATGTCACTGTCTTTGTATATGAATGTGAAGGTGTCCAAGAGCCAATCTTGGGAAGTTCGCTATGATGGAGAAGAGTATGCAGGGTTGCCATCAGATGAAAGCAATTTGATCGTCCGTACAATTCAAAAAGTGGCGAGCTACTATGAAAAAGAACTCTCTCCTCATTTATTGCAAATCAAATCCGATATCCCGCTTGGAAAAGGACTCGGAAGCAGTGCGACAGCGATTGCGGCTGGAATTGAAATTGCAGATCACCTTCTTCATTTAGGTTTGAGTGCTAGAGAAAAGGCAAGTGTAGGAAGCCATTTGGAAGGCCATGCTGATAATGTAACAGCCGCCCTTTTAGGTGGCGTAGTCGTAACGTATTTTAACGAAAAGGAATTTGAGGTTATCCAATTGCCGACTCCCCAAATAGGGGTTGTCATATTAGTGCCTCCGAACGCATTGAAAACAGAAGAGTCAAGAGAGCTTTTGCCTAAACAATTGGACCACCAAGCAGCAGCGTCAGGAAGTTCTGCAAGCAGCATGCTAACAACAGCTATTGCACTTGGCGACTGGAAGCTTGCAGGAAAGATGTTCGAGAAGGATCTATTCCATGAGCCTTATCGGAAAAAAATGATGCCCCAATTCGATGAAATCCGAGCATATTGCCATTCCATCGGTACTTATGGAATGACTATTAGTGGTGCTGGGCCATCATTATTCGTTGCAGTGGAAGCAAACAGGGAGCAGGAAGTGGCAGCATTGCTGAAGAAACAGTTCCCATACTATGAAAGTATTGCTTTGAAGCCTTCTGAAAAAGGCGCTCATGTAATGAAAGGATAAAGAAAAAGGGGGCTGTCCAGAAAGTCAGTGAAAACTGATTTTCTGTGATAGTCCCTTTCTGGTTGGAGAATAAATGGGGAACCCCTGACAACCGTCGCTTTCCGTTCCAGGCGCACGC
>NZ_JBBCZC010000079.1:0-5083 GCF_037144575.1 Sporosarcina sp. USHLN248 | reverse complement strand
TGGACCCAGCCCATCCAAATTCCCGCCAATCAACCCCTAATTTGTCAAAAGCATTCATCGCGACCCACTAAAACTTAGACAAACACATTCCTCCGCGACCAAACGCAAAAAACATCGACGCATAAACCTCATCCTGAAACGCATAAATCGAATGAATCACGTATACCCCCGTCCCGCCCCGCATAACCCAAAGCAACAACTCATAAATCCTCCTCAAAACGCAAAACGGCCAACAAACGCGCATATCCCTCCCGGTAAACGCCTTCGCATCTCCTGGACCCAGCCCATCCAAATTCCCGCCAATCAACCCCTAATTTGTCAAAAGCATTCATCGCGACCCACTAAAACTTAGACAAACACATTCCTCCGCGACCAAACGCAAAAATCATCGATGCATAAACCGCCTCCCGAAACGCTTATCTGCGACGCAAAACTATTACATACCGCATACTCAAAAAAACAATTAAAAATTTTCACTCTTACGCATAATCCGAGATAAGAACGCATAAAATCTACTAACATACTATCCCCACGACTCTCAAAATCAAATTTTTACCCGCAGGAATCCCGCAAAATTAAATTTCAAACCCGTAAAAGAGCTTAAATTACAAGCTTCACCGAAAGTATTCCAAGTAAGGAAATCCACATGTAAACTATAGAAGAGGTGATCAAATGCTTTACAAAAAACGGACAATGCCAAACGAACTAAAAGGATTGCTTTCCTTGACCCGCCGATTGCCGGCCAGTCACGAAAAGCAATCCGAAATCCAAAAAGAACTATATCAATACAAGGCTGGCTATGAAGGCGAGCAAGAGTACGACAAATACATGACCGAATTTACGCCAGCATATCCGCACGCTATCCTGCACGATCTATACTTGAAACAAAATGGCTTCTATTTCCAAATTGACTCCTTGCTCATCACACCTTCAGAAATTGTTGTCACCGAAGTGAAAAACTACTCTTACAAAACGGTCATCACATCATCTCCCACCCAATTCATTAAAGTATACCCGAACGGCGACCGTAAAGTAGTGCGCAATCCAATCGTTGAAGTTGAACGAAAGATTCATTTTCTGCAGCAATGGCTCAAATCTCGCAATATCGATATACCGATTAGCGGACTCATCATATTTAAACACGATAACGAGATTGAATTCCAAAACAGTGAACCAGAGATGAAAATCGCATTCACCTACGAAGCGCCATCCTATTTTCGCGAGCTGAACGTTCAAAACGAAATCCTAAAAAAACAAATGATTGCTAAACTGTCGAGAGAAATGCTTCAGCAACATAAAGAATACACAATCTCTCCACTAACGGAAAAATACGGCATCGACATCAATGACATTACTCCGGGAGTCATTTGCCCGAATTGCGACCGGATCGGCATGCAATGGGCAAAGAAAAAATGGAATTGCGCTCATTGTCAGCACTCCGGACAAACCGAACACCAAAAAGCCGTCGAAGATTGGTTTTTGCTTATCCAACCCAAAATGACAAACCGTGAATTCCGCTACTTTACGAAAATCGATAACCGCCACGTTGCACGTGGTCTCCTTGCTAAAACAAACCTGCAAGTAATCGGGGAACGAAAAGCGGCGCATTATATATTTAAAAAGGAATTTGCGGCTCAATAAAAATAAAAAAACGCTCCAGAAAAGGGGCGTTTTTAGGCTTCTCTATATTAATACGAACGTATGTGTGGTATAATTAAATGAAGTAATGGAATAGTTATGTACATGGGCGGCAGGCACATCAAGATCCAAGAGCTCTCGAAATCAAGAGGGAAAGGAGTTGATGCGCATGACGATATACGAAGCATTGAATTTAATGATTGCCTTCTCGGGGCTAATTGTAACACTCCTTGCATTGTCGTACACTTTTACGAAAAAAAAGTAAACCGCCACATAGCATAGGGACATGAGCGGTTTACTCCGTGATGTGCCGATCGCCTTTGCAGCGATACAATCTCATTACTGACCGATTGGTGCACCACCACCAATCGGTCATTCTTAATGTATAGATTTCATATCAAAAGTATACCAAAAAATACGAAGAAAGTCTATCAAATCCGCAGGAGGCAAATGACCCAAGCCTACTGTAGCTGTCCTAAAGGAAACCTAAATTTGTAAAAACCATTTCTCACGACCTACGCTTCACTGATAGACAGCCAAATCCCCGCGACTATGCCAACCAAAGGCCCTAACGAAATTAATCTAAATCCCCCAAAAATCCTACCTCTGCACATAATTCCCAACAAAACAATTACGTTACTGACCAATCGAAAAACACTTTTTAAAAACATATAAAGTCCAGCCCGCGCGCAAAACTCAACCAAACCCCGCATAACTTCTCATCCGCGCGCAAAACGCGCTCCCCAAACGCATAAACCTCATTCCAAGAGCAAAAACGCACTCAAGCCCTCAAAACGCCCACCCCCCGCGCAAAACTCAACCAAACCCCGCATAACTTCTCACCCGCACGCAAAACGCGCTCCCCAAACGCATAAACTTCAGTCCAAGAGCATAACGCACTTCAAGCCCTCAAAACGCCCACCCCACGCGCAAAACTCAGCCCCAAAACGCATAACTTCTCATCCGCGCGCAAAACGCGCTCCCCAAACGCATAAACCTCATTCCAAGAGCAAAAACTCACTCAAGCCCTCAAAACGCCCACCCCACGCGCAAAACTCAGCCAAAGCCCGCATAACTTCTCACCCGCGCGCAAAACGCGCTCCCCAAACGCATAAACTTCAGTCCAAGAGCATAACTCACTCTAATCCCTCATAACGCCCACCCCCCGCGCAAAACTCAACCAAACCCGCATAACTTCTCGCCCGCACGCCTAACGGCTGGCCTCACACGCAAACCCTGCTCCGCATAACCCTTCCAGCTCCCACACAGAACCGCCCCCAACAAGCAAAACTCCCAAAAATCCTCTCCCACATCTGAATTAATGCTGTATAATCAATCCCATAGACACAGAAATGACACGAATGACACAATCTAACAAACAATCATTCAGAAAGGAGCAGTCGCAAAAATGCCTAAAATGCCGCACAACGAATCAGCGCATAACGAGCCGATCGATCCGCGCTTTAAAATTGCCCATCGGGAAGCATGGATTGGCATCATACTTGCCATCATCAACTTCATTTGGTGGTTCGGCTTTGCCTATGGGTTAGGATCAAGGCCTGTCGAAGAGTACAATTACATTTTCGGCTTACCCGATTGGTTTTTCTATAGCTGCGTCGTTGGCTTCGTGCTCATATCAGCACTTGTCATTGTCATCACGAAATTCTTCTTAAAAGAAGTTTCGTTTGAGGAGGAAGGGGAGGAAGCACCATGAACCTGGGCGTCATTATTCCACTTGCCATTTTCCTGATTGGCATTTTCGTCATCGGGCTGCTGTCATCCAAATCCGTGGCGGCGAAATCCGGCTTCCTCCAAGACTATTTTTTAGGCGGACGTGAATTAGGCGGTTTCGTTTTAGCGATGACGATGGTCGCTACATACGGGAGCGCATCCAGCTTCTTAGGTGGTCCGGGCACCGCTTATACAGTCGGCTTCGGCTGGGTTTTATTAGCGATGATTCAAGTTGTTACGGGCTATTTCGTTTTGCTCATCTTAGGGAAGAAATTCGCCATCTTAGGCCGCAAATATAATGCCGTCACGATGATCGACTTCCTGAAAGTGCGCTACAAAAGTTCTGCAGTTGCGATTCTATCAGCGATCGCTATTATCATATTCCTTTTTTCCGCAATGACTGCACAATGGGTCGGGGGCGGACGGCTGATCGAATCGCTTACAGGCTTACAGTATACGACGTCACTTTTCATTTTTGCGATTTCAGTCTTAGTATATGTCATCATTGGGGGCTTTCGTGCAGTCGCTGTAACGGATGCCGTCCAAGGGGCGATTATGGTTGTCGGCACACTCGTCCTATTAATTGGCGTTATCATCGCTGGGGGCGGAATCCCGGCCATTATGCAAGACTTGTTGAATGAAAATCCGAATCTCGTTACGCCATTCGGAGCGGACGGCAGTCTAACAGCCGCCTACGTCTCCTCATTTTGGATTTTAGTCGGCGTCGGGGTCGTCGGCCTTCCGCAAATGGCAGTCCGTGCCATGAGCTATAAAAGCTCGCGCGCTATGCACCGAGCACTTATCATCGGCACGATTGTCACTGGTATTATTATGCTGAACATGCATTTGATCGGCGTTTTCGCACGTTCCGTTTTGCCGGGTATCGAAGTAGCTGATAAAGTCATTCCGCTGCTTGCGCTTGAAATCTTGCCGCCGTGGTTAGCGGGAATCGTATTAGCCGCGCCTATGGCAGCCATCATGTCGACTGTCGATTCACTGTTGCTATTAGTTAGCTCAGCAATCGTCAAAGATGTTTACTTGAACTTCATTAAACCGGAAGCTACAGAAAAATCGGTGAAACGAATTAGCATAGGCGTCACCGGCATCTTAGGTATCATCGTCTTCCTATTGGCCTTGCAGCCGCCCGACTTGCTCATCTTCCTCAACTTATTTGCATTCGGGGGACTCGAAGCAGCTTTCATCTGGCCAATTATCTTAGGCCTCTATTGGAAATACGGCAACAAATACGGAGCCATCCTAAGCATGATCACCGGCATGGCATCCTATATTGTGATCCACTTCTATAACACAGCAAACGGCGACCTATTCGGCGTCCACACCGTCACCTTGCCAGTCGTCCTATCATTCATCGCCTACATTATCGGCAGCCTCGCCATCAAGCGAGAAGCTTATCGGTTTTGAATAAAGAACGGAATCCCCTCAAAAGGATTCCGTTTTTTAGCATATTCCCACCATGAAACGCATAACATAACTCCCGCACGCATAAATTCGACTCAAAGTCATAACACATCTCCCACACCCATAATCTCAATCCAAAACGCATAATGCTTGCGATTCACCCTCGCATAACCTCCACCCTAAACGCATAACCTCCACCCTAAACGCATAACCTCATCCCTCCCGCGCATAAAGTTCACTCCAAACGCATAAAGTTATCTCCCACGCGCATAACCTCAGTCTAAAACGCATAATG
>NZ_JBBCZC010000078.1:0-5331 GCF_037144575.1 Sporosarcina sp. USHLN248 | reverse complement strand
CCTTGTCTGACAAGCGTTTTCAAGTCAAGCTGGGCAAACACCTATCTCATGACTACAAACCTTAAAAGGACTGTAGACAAAGTAAAAAGATACTTTGTCTACAGTCTGAATGTTTCTCCTGAAAAGGAGAAGCATTTTTTGTTTTCTATTCTATGAATCTTTAGACTATAATAATGTGTAAAGAAGCATAAAGGGTGGGGAACGAAATGGTGAATGGGGTAATAGTTGACAAAGAACAAATCGTATTGAACGCAGATGCAATGCGTATCCGTGAATTAGTGATGAATAAGGAGCTTTCTGTAGTAGAAGTAACTAAAGTATTGATCGACCATATTAAAAAAACGAATATAGAATTGAACTATTTAGTTGAAGATCGTTTTGAAACAGCGTTAGAAGAAGCTGAAAATGCAGATCGAGCGATTGCTGAGGGCAACGCAGACGGGAAATTATTTGGTGTACCAATGAGCATTAAAGAGTCGTTTGATGTTGCCGGCTTACAGACAACGGGAGGGCTAAAGCGTAGAAAAGGATTTGTGCAGACGAAAGATGCCGAAGTTGTAAGCAAATTGAGAGCTGAAGGTGCAATTATATTAGGAAAAACAAATACGCCTGAGTTGTGTTTTTGTCAAGAAACAGATAATAAGCTTTATGGACGAACGAACAACCCACATAACGTGAATCGGACGGTCGGTGGTTCGAGTGGGGGTGAAGGTGCGATAATAGCAGTAGGAGGTGCTGCTGCAGGACTCGGCTCTGATATAGGAGGATCCATTCGCTTTCCGAGCCATTTTAACGGGATTGTAGGATTCAAGCCGGGAAATAATCAAGTTTCACAAATCGGCAGTTATCCTTTTGTAGGAGATCCTTTTCAGCAAAGAATGTTAGGAATTGGGCCGATGACTAAGTCAGTACGAGATGCAAAATACTTATACAGCATTATCTCTCAAGAACCTGTAGTGAAGAAAGATATCGATCAATTTACAATCAATGTATTTAGAACGACCCAATATCCTTTATCAGATGAAACAACCTTATTATTAAATAATGTTTATCTCCACATGAAAGAAACCTTAAAAACAGAACGGGAGCCTATTCCGTATTTCGATGAATCCGCTTTGCTATGGCAGGAGATTATGTCGATTGATGGAGGAGAAGGTACTATTGTTGAGGCGTTCGGTAACCGTCGAGGAAACGTATACCGAGAATATTCAAAGGAACTGCTGAATGGCAGATCGGATATTCACCGCTATTTATCATGGGCGTTAATCGGCGCGTCCTTATTCAAGCCCTCGAAAAAACGTATTCGGGAAATCGGTGAAATTCTTAAAAAAGGGGATGCGAAAGTAAGTGCATATTTGGATAATCGCATTGTTATCATGCCTGTCTACCATAAGACCGCTCCTCCGCACGGCGAAGTATATCAAGAAATCTTTTCAATCAAGAAGACATTTTTGAAATACATGCCATACGTTGCTTACGCGAATACTTGGGGCTTGCCTTCTTTGACAGTTCCTGTCGGCAAAGATAAGGATGGAATGCCGATCGGACTGCAGATTATCGGGAAGAACGGCAATGAGGATGCATTGTTCACTGTTGGCTTCATAATAGAAAAAGAGTTTGGCGGATATGTTCGAGCAAAAATAAATTGAACAAAAATACCGACGAGGCTGAATCAAATCGATTCAAGCCTCTTTTGATTGTTATAATACTGTATTCAATTTCTTATAAATGGAGAGCAAGGTGGTTTGCTCTTCTTCTGACAAATGTGAGAAAAGTTCTTTACGAAGCATTTGTCCATCTAATTGGGCTTGATTTAATAGTTCTATTCCTTTGTCTGTAATCGACCAATAGGTAGTTCTTCTATCATGTTCATCTTGCCGCCTTTCAATCAACTTGTTCTTCGTTAGCTTAGTAGATAAATGGGTGAGAGACGCAGGTGTGAAGTTCAAGTGTTTAGCCAAATCAGACGGACGGCTTTCTCCGTGAGTGCGCAGTTCGTGAAGTGCCAAAATATGTGAAATGCCTAGGTCGATATTTGAAGTTTTACGCCATTTGACAAGCATTTTTTGTGTTACTTGATCAATTGTATGCAAAAGTTCAAAAATAGTCTGTTCTGACATTTATTTGCCTCCCTATTGTATCTTTCGAATCATCCACTCATTTTTATTAAACCATATACTTGACAGCAACTCAAAAACTATTTTAGTAAATAGCTTCGCTATGGTATTTTCTTGATATTGTAAAATAGCTATTCATGCTACCTATAATACTGTATGATGTAGATAATATGGACTATTATATGTTTATATTAATAGATTGAAAGGTTGGGACTCACCAATGAAAAGGAGACATACTTTATCTTTCCAACTTGGTACGATCATTGTAGGTATTTTGATCGTAATGCTTACAATTTCATCAGTAGCCACTTATAAAACGGCTTACGATAAACTGTATGATGCAGCAGGTGTGGAAGCTTATGGCTGTGCCAATATTACAACAGGACTTATTGATTCGAAAGATATTGAAAAGGCGCTTGCTGGAGACGCAGCAACAATTGAAAAAGTGAATGGGGAACTGAATTGGACGATTGAACATAAGGATATTTTCGAAACGCAATATATTGTTGATTTAAATGGGAAATTAATCGCATTGGATTCGAATTTGGCTGCGAAAGGGTTTAACGCAGGCGACCAGTTTAAAATGGATAAGGATGCTGTTGATATGTTATTGGAAATGAAGCATCCTACTTATTCAAAACCGTATGAATTTGGTGGCATGAAAAGACTGTCCGGGTATGCTCCAATTTACAAAGATCACGATCCATCAAAAGAGATAATTGCTATTAGCGTCATTGATTTTGATTCTAAAATTGTCTCTGATAGAACTTGGGAAGTTGTTCGGGATGGCATTTTCATTAGCATTATTCCAATGTTGCTCGCAGCGATCGTGACGGTTATTTTACTACGAAGAAAGACGAAGCCAATTTCAAGCCTAATTGTACAAGCAAAAGAAATTGCCCAGGGTAACTTGGCCGTAAAAGACGTGGAAGTGAAAAGCCATGACGAGGTTGGTGATCTTGCAAATACGCTCAATACGATGGCTTCTAACCTACGGTCTATGATTAGCACAATGAAAGATTCTTCTTCTCAATTAATGGAGAACGTATCTTCAACAACGCAAACATTGAATGAAATGGGTGGAGCCATTCAAATGGTCGCTGATCATATGGAAGAAGTGGCAGCTGACGTTTCAGATGGCACGCGACATTCAGATCAGGCATCTTCTCTTCTGACATCTTTATCCATTGATTTGCATTCTTCGAAAGAGAAAGCGGACCAATTGGCTGTCAATTCCGATCAGACAATGGGCGTAGCGAAGGATGGAGAAAAACTTGCATTGCAAATTAGTAATGATATGGAAAAAATTCGAACTTCTTCAGAAGAGGTAAGTACAACCATTCAAGATTTAATTGAATCTACTACTAAAATCCAAAATATTACAGGATCTATAGCCGGGATTGCTTCACAAACAAATTTGTTGGCATTGAATGCTTCGATTGAAGCAGCGCGTGCGGGAGAACATGGCCAAGGATTTGCTGTCGTTGCTGAAGAAGTACGGAAATTAGCCGAACAATCAAATGCGGAAGTTTTAGAAGTAGAGAATTTGGTAAAAGATATAACGGAAAAGATTCAACAAGTCGTTTTGTCAACGAAGGAAAGTACGATACTTGTTGAAACAGGATCGGAAACTGCGAAACAAACTGCTTCTTCATTAAGTGATATTACTACAGCTGTTTCAAAAACAGTTGAAGAAATCAATACGATTTCTCGCCTAATGAGTAGTGAAGCAGAAAAATCAACATCCGTTGTTCAGTTAATTACGGATCTGAATACGTCCATAAAGGAAATCGAGGATAAAACGAACAATGTTTCGGCCGCTACCGAACAAACAACCGCTTCCATTCACGATGTTGCTCAACAATCGGAGCAAGTTAATGAAATGGCAAAGAGCTTGGAAAAATTAGTCGGTCATTTTAAATTGTGATACTGAACGCTCTATAAGCGCTATTTGAGTAGTCCACTTTTTGAAACAAATTTCTACAAAAATTGCGTTTTGGTACTATCGGCTTCATCGAATATGCTATAATCGTTATGAAAATAAAACTTTTGTTGAGGAGTAATGGAAATGGTATTAAAAGACTTCTTTATCGGCCTTTCGCAAAATCAATTTTTGAATAGTGCAGCCAAAAAATACGGATTGAAAATGGGTGCTCAAAGCGTTGTGGCTGGCACAAATATTCCTGAAACGATTGAAAGCATCAAGGAATTAAACAAACACGGCATTTCGTGTACTGTAGACAACTTAGGAGAGTTCGTTTATGAAAAAGAAGAAGCAATCGCTGCAAAAGAACAAATTTTAGCGGTTATTGATGCGATTCATGAAAATGGGGTCGATGCCCACATTTCTTTGAAGCCTTCTCAATTAGGACTTGATATCGACTATGATTTCTGTAAGGAAAATATCCGTGAAATCGTAGCGAAAGCTCATTCTTACGGTATCTTTGTTAACTTTGACATGGAGGATCATGCACGCCTTCAGCCGTCATTCGATTTGTTGGATGAACTATCGGTTGATTATGACAACATCGGTACAGTGATCCAAGCATATTTCTTCCGAGCAGAAGAAGATTTGCACAAACATAAAGACTACAGATTAAGAATCGTTAAAGGTGCTTACAAAGAATCTGAGTCTGTTGCTTATCAAGATAAAGCAGCAATTGACAAAAACTATATCCAATTGATTGAGTGGCATTTATTGAATGGTAAATTCACTTCGATTGCTACACATGACCATAATGTCATTAACCATGTAAAACAATTTGTTAAAGACAATAATATTCCGAATGATAAATTCGAATTCCAAATGCTATACGGCTTTAGGAAAGATATGCAATTGCAACTTGCTAAAGAAGGATACAATTTCTGTACGTACGTTCCTTTTGGACAAGACTGGTATGGCTACTTCATGCGTAGACTTGCAGAACGTCCTCAAAACTTAAATTTAATCGCAAAACAAGTGTTCAACAAAAAAACGAACACAATGATCGGTCTTGCAGCTGGTGCGTTCATGTTAGGCCGTCTCACAAAAAGAAAATAATTACAATAAAAAGGGCTGTTCAGAATGTCAGTGAAAACTGATTTTCTGCGATAGCCCTTTTCTTTTTGGTTCTATAATATTTGTTGGGGTATTCACACAAATTCAACAAAAAAAAGCACGTAATCACCATTTCTTTTATACTTGAATTGTCGGAAAACAAGTAAACGAAAGGTG
>NZ_JBBCZC010000077.1:0-7339 GCF_037144575.1 Sporosarcina sp. USHLN248 | reverse complement strand
ATACTGCGTTGCTCGTCTCGCTCGTCCCCTCATGAACCTTAAGTTCTATTCGGGTCTTCGCTCGACTTCGCGCCTTGTCTGGCAAGCGTTTTCAAGCCAAGCTGGGCAAACTCCTATCTCATGACTACAAACCTTAAAAAGACTGTAGACAAAGTGAAAAAGTACTTTGTCTACAGTCTGGGGTATCCAAGTTTATTGGATACCCTTCATTCACTTCACATTCCGGTCAAGAAAATGTAAAAGCTTCGTTCTATATAAATCACCGGCCATTGCGTAAGATTCGCCGTGATTGGCTTTATCGACAAGGAAAATTTCCGCATCGCTTGCTGTATGTTCGTAAAGGTCTTCTGCCATTTCAGTCGGCACAAAAGTATCGCTTTTTCCATGGACATAAAAAATTGGTACAGTCGTTTTCTCCACTTGCTTCATAGCGTCCGCTTCTCTGAACGAATAACCGGCCTTTATTTTTGTCAATCCACTCGTACTATCAAGCAGCGGAAACGCCGGCAAATGGAACATCCGGTTCATTTGATAGGAAAACAGCCTATATACCGAAGCATAGGGACTGTCAGCAACAATCGCTTTTACTTGAAGAGGTAGCTCCTCTTCTCCGCTCGCCATCAACACCGTGGCTGCACCCATAGAAAGACCATGATAGACAACTTTTGTGTCTGGGCCTAAACGATCTACTAACAGTTTCGTCCAGTCAATCAAATCCAATCGATCCGGCCAACCAAATCCATAATAATCGCCTTCACTTTTCCCATGGCCCCTCGCATCCGGCAGAAACAAACTGTAGCCCAACTCTTCATAATAATATTGACCGAAGAGCCCCATTTGCTTTGCATGGCCCAAATAGCCATGCGGCAAAATGACAAGTTTATCTGTCGGTTTTTTTGCCGATAAATAATAGCCCGATAACTCCAAGCCGTCCCGTGAAGTCAAATGAAGTTGTTCAAATTTCTGAGTTGAGACCCATTTTTTCCAATCTCCATTCAAATATAACTCCATCGTTTCTTCTGCAACTTCCAAATCCGCATTATTTTGCAAGAACTCTTTCGGCCCCCGCTTGACGGAAATTTCATAGAAAAAGAAACTGCCTGCAACTTGTATCACCATAAAAACAACTGAAAAAAGAATCAACAGCTTCTTCCAATTTATTTTAATTGTATTCAATTCCTTTCAACCAATCTCACTAAAGGCTAAATGCCTATTCTATTATACAAGAAAAATGGTTGAGGTAGAATACAAAAAACGGAAATTCTATGCATAGTTTATGGACACGATCAGATACTACGAGGAAGAAGATATTCACGCGGAACTGATCTTTTTTAACGATAAAAAAAGAAGTCGACCGATTACCGGCCGACTTTTTTTATTCACTTCATAGTCTTAGAGGTCTAATTAGTGCATTCTTGCAGGAGATTGGTGCATAACATCAAAACATTGATGCATTTCTACTGAAATAGGTGCGAAATCTCCTATCAACGGTGAATAGATCCTCAAAAACTTAGTCTCAATCTACTTACTCTTGCAAGTCTTCAATTGAATCGATGTCCATATATTCAGGTACGACAAGTCCGATTTTAACACCTTCCATACTAATGCCCAAGTCTTCGAATTTCCCTTCAAACTTGGATGCGTATGTTTCATGCGTTACAGGCAGCCATGCTGCAAGTGATGCATCTGCACTGCCATCAGCGATTGCTGTCCAAAGCGGACCTGCTTCAACCTGTGTCAATGTTACATCATATCCCATATCTTCAAGAACTAATTTCATAACGTTATGGCTTGCAATTTCACTGTCCCATGCAACGTAAACAAGGTTGATTTTATCGCCATCCACTTTATCTACACCATCGGTCCATTCAGCCACTTTATCCTCATTTGCATCAATCCAATTTTGAGCTGCTACCTCTTCTTTTTCTCCATCTTGGATTGCAACCATGATGTCACCCATATCTTGTTCTTCCCATTTGAAGTTGGATAGAATTTGGTGTGCCTCTGGAAGATCTTCAGCAAGCCCTGTTCTTGCGATTGTATGGATTTGCTCCTCACCGCCGTAAACGCCTTTCGGGTCATCCAAATATTTCAGATCAAATTTCGCAAACTTCCAGTGCGGTGTCCAGCCTGTCACGATGATCGGCTCTTCTTTGTCATATGCTTTTTTCAAAGCAGCGGTCATCGCAGCACCTGATCCAGTTGTAAGATCCCATTTATCTAATCCATACTCATTAATCGCTTCTTCAGTCGCCTCCATAATGCCAGCGCCAGGATCGATTCCAGTAATTTTATAATCCACAGACTCGCCGACTGATTTTGTCGAGCTACCGTCCGTTTTTCCTGTATCTTTATCTCCGTCATCATTTCCACAAGCAGCTAACCCAACGGATAGTAGTGCAACTGCTCCTATGCTTAACAATTTCTTTTTCATGTTCATTTTGCAATTCCCCCTTGTTTTTTCTTGCCTGCATGCTGCGTAATTCTGTCTAAGATGATTGCGACGATTACAATGGAGAGGCCTGTTTCAAAGCCGACACCTGTTTTCAGTTGGGTAACCGCCTTATACACTTGCTCGCCAAGACCCGGAGCCCCAACCATTGAAGCAATTACGACCATGGATAAAGAAAGCATAATGCTTTGGTTGACCCCGGCCATAATAGTCGGCTTGGCAAGTGGTATTTGCACTTTAATGAGCCGTTGCCACGTTGTCGAACCGAATGCTTCAGTCGCTTCAATCAAATCCTTTGGAACTTGTTCAATACCTAACATTGTTAATCTAATTGTCGGTGGCATAGAGAAAATAACCGACGCTACAACACCTGGAACGACCCCGATGTTGAAGAAGAAGATTGCTGGCAATAAGTAAACGAATGCAGGCATCGTTTGCATCAAATCCAAAATAGGACTGATCACTTTTTTCACTGACGGTTGCTGAGACCCCCATATGCCTAATGGAATCCCAATAACGAGTGCAATGACGACTGAAGTAATGACGAGAGCCAACATTTGCAGCATTGGATGCCAGTACCCCAAATAATCTATGAACAACAACCCGATCAGTGTAAAGAGTGCTATTTTGCGCGATGAAATAAGCCATGCCAACAATGCAAAAAGCACGGCAAGCACAATGGATGGTACCATATCCAACAACTCAACAGAACCTTCAACAGTTCCTTTCAAAAATCCTGAAATGCCATCGAACACTGAGCCGAAGCTGCTGACTAGCCAATCAATTCCCGTGTCAATCCAATCAGCAAACGGTAAACGTGGTAGCAATTCATTCATTGTGCACTCACCCCGCTTTCTTCCAATTCCACAACATCAATTCCCGGAACGGAAGCGGTGTCATCAAGTTGTTCACCATTATTAATAAATTGTCCATCGCCTGATAAAGCACCAATCAATGCGCCACGGATAATGATTCCCATCAAACGATCTCTCTCATCGACAACTGCAACAGGAATTGCCGTCGTCGACACTACATCAAACAAATCAGTTAAAACCGTATCTGCGGATGTCTTCGGAATGTCCAAAGTAAGAACTTCTTCCAATGACTTCCCTGATTCTGCAGCAGCCGATGCATCTTGTGCAGTTACGGCACCTAATAACCGGTTTCCTTTGTCTACAACATAAATAGAAGAAATCCGCAATCTCTTCATGAGGCGTAATGCTACCCGAGGTCCACGGTCAAGCTGTACAGTGTCTGCTTTTTTCACGATATGGCCTGCCGTTAGCACTTTCGACAAATCGACATCTTCTACAAATCGTTCTACATACTCGTTGGAAGGACTCATTAAAATCTCTTCCGGCGTTCCGATTTGGACAATGTCGCCATCTTTCATCAGTGCGATTCGATCCCCGATTCGCAACGCTTCATCTAAATCATGGGTAATAAATATAATCGTTTTCCCCATATCATGATGCAATTGCAACAATTCATCTTGCATATCTTTTCTAATCAATGGATCGAGCGCACTAAATGCCTCATCCATCAATAAAATATCGGGCCCGTTCGCAAGCGCTCTTGCTAACCCAACACGTTGTTGCATGCCTCCGCTTAATTGGCCGGGATATTGGTCTTCGTAACCTGCAAGGCCGACTAATCTCAATGACTCGCGTGCCTTCTCTTGACGTTCCGCCTTCGCAATCCCTTGGATTTCAAGACCGTATTCGGTATTCTCCAAGATTGTCTTATGCGGGAAAAGGGCAAAGTTTTGGAATACCATACCGATCTTTTTCCGTCTCACTTCACGAAGCTGCTCCTTATTCATCGTTACAATATCTTCGCCATCTAAGCGGATTGAGCCCGTCGTTGGGTCAATCAACCGATTCAACATGCGGACTAATGTCGACTTCCCACTTCCTGAAAGCCCCATAATGACAAAAATTTCACCATCATACACTTCGAAATTTGCATCTTTTACCCCGACTGTAGCGCCAGTCGCCTTCAAAATTTCCTGCTTTGTCTTGCCTTCCTTTAGCAACTGAGCCGCACGTTTGCTATGTTTACCAAAAATCTTACTTGTATTCTTCACTTCAATTTTAATCTTAGGATTATGATCCTCCATGTGTACACTCCTTCATTTTCTTAACCCTAACCTGTAAATTCACATCCTTACACTTTTCTTTGCTCACTCAATTTGCCCAATTCCTAACCAAATCAAGTAGGATCTTTTTAATAGGGTACTAAAACCTACGTTTATTAGTATAACGTAATGAGATTGTAATACAACCGTTTTTACAAAATAAATTGTTTGTACAGAAAAAACCGTACAAATCGATAAATTTCATTGCAATATGAAAATGGGTATAATACGCTTAGGCAAGTGACCGGTAAACACCGGGGCCCATACTTAATTCAGCCGGGGTTTCATTCCAATAAATCATTGACCATCTTTGATTCTGCCGCTAAGATGAAGACGTCCGCTGAATGAAGTTAATTTGAAGAAAGTAGTGGAGGGAACCTTCTATGGACGGTAAAGAAAAACTTGATAAGGCTCGCGAGCGAATCATCGAAACCATCGCGCAAAATATGCACCTATACGGCCTGACCCCTTCAGCTGGCAGACAGTACGGGACGATGTTCTTTCATAATAGACCGCTCACTTTGGATGATATGACAGAGGAACTTGGAATGAGCAAAACGAGTATGAGCACTTCTGTTAGAGCGCTGACTGATTTGAAATTAGTAGAACGCGCCTGGATACGCGGTGTCCGCAAAGATTTATATCAAGTGAGGGACGATTGGTATCAAAACTTCATCGATTTGTTTTCTATTAAATGGCGCCGTTCCATTTCACTCTATTCAGCGGCAATTAGAAAGTCTTTAAACGAGCTACAGAGATTGGAACAGGACCCTACTATAGACGATGAACTGAAAGAAGAAATTGCTATCGACATTGAAAAGCTCATTTATATTCGCGATTACTACGAATGGCTCGACCGCTTAGTCGATGCATTTGAGGATCATGAGATTTTTGATCTCGTCCCACGAAAAGATGAATCTAAAAACGAATAACCGATAGAAAATGAACACGTCATCAATTGGCGTGTTTTTTTGTTGAGGTCGGTCGCACGTCAAATAACCGTCAAGCTTACTCGCGACCATCAATTTACGCTTTCTTCACAAAACTCTCTATGTTTAAATGATAATAAAGAATCTCTAACCAAGAGAGGAGCGTCATTTCAACATGAACAGCAATCTATCAGCCCTTTTTCCATCAATTCAATTCTTTGACTGTTTACCAGAAGACTCACCTTCAGATGAATACATTTTTGAAAATAACAGTGACGGCTATTGGTTTCGAATAAAGAAAAGCGAGGTAACAAATCGGGATTATAATTTATTATCATCTTTATTCACCGAAGTGACTCCCTGTGCCACAAATGGGTCTATTTCCTCTCAATGGCTGCAGTTTCTGGAAGGGAAAGGTGCTGCACCGATTAAAAATGGTGAAAAAGTTCGGGTGATTCAACTTTTATTCGAAGCGAACAACGGAAAAAGAACAGACTTGTTAGAAGCATTCACCGCTTTTTTCGACACAGGGTTCCATTTTATACATATATCCCCAAGACAATCCTTGATTATTGAGTATGAAGCCGATTCTTCCACAGCCTTTCTACTGCGCGTTCATCTGTTCTATGCTGATCTGAAATAACGACTTAGCTCGTACATATTTCCCATTCAATCTCACTTGCAGCCCATTTAATCAATCTGCCCCTCTTATCAGCTATAAAAACGAACGCTCCTTCAATGCAGAGAAAGCTCCCATAAAAGGCAAATTAAATAAGACGTGATATAGTAAATACGTATATCATCAATCAAAAATGGAGGTCATCATAATGGTCAAAAACCTACAAGATACAACGACTTTACACAATGGTATAAAAATGCCTTGGCTCGGATTAGGTGTTTTCAAAGTTGAAGACGGTGCTGAAGCTGTCAATGCCGTTAAGGATGCTATCGTAAACGGATACCGCAGCATTGATACAGCTGCAGTTTATCAAAATGAAAAAGGCGTTGGCCAAGGGATTCGAGAAGGTCTTGAAGCAACTGGGCTTAAACGAGAAGATTTATTTGTCACTTCAAAAGTTTGGAATTCCGACTTAGGATACGAATCCACACTCGGGGCCTATGAAGCAAGCCTACAAAAGCTTGGCTTGGATTATTTGGACTTGTATTTGATCCATTGGCCAGTTGAAGGAAAATACAAAGACGCTTGGCGAGCGCTTGAAAAGCTTTACAATGACGGAAAAGTAAGAGCCATCGGCGTCAGCAATTTCCATATTCACCACCTTGAAGATCTGATGAAAGACGCAGAAATCAAACCGATGGTCGACCAAGTTGAATACCATCCGAATTTGACGCAAAAAGAACTTCACGCTTTCTGTAAAGAACAAGGAATCCAGCTTGAAGCTTGGTCACCGCTTATGCAAGGCAAACTTTTGGATCACCCTGTGCTATCGGAAATCGCAGATCGCCATAATAAAACGACTGCACAAGTTATCATCCGCTGGGACCTGCAAAATGGCGTTGTGACAATTCCAAAATCCATTAAAGAAGAGCGAATCAAATCAAACAGCGATGTTTTTGATTTTGAACTATCCAACGAAGAAATGGAAAAAATCGATAACTTGAATCAAAACCTCCGTTGCGGTCCAGATCCGGATAACTTTGATTTTTAATTTAAATACTTAAGATAAGCGAATGAGAACTTTTTGGTTCTCATTTCAGACTGTAGACAAACACCAGGAATTTTTGGTGTTTGCCTACAGTCTTTTTTCTTTTAAAATAGAAGTAATACTAGAAAAGTTGATTTCCACTGCGGTCGGACGC
>NZ_JBBCZC010000076.1:0-7435 GCF_037144575.1 Sporosarcina sp. USHLN248 | reverse complement strand
TTGTCTGGCAAGCGTTTTCAAGCCAAGCTGGGCAAACACTTATCCCATAACTAAAAACCTTTAAAAGACTGTAGACAAAGTGAAAAAATACTTTGTCTACAGTCTGAAGCATCCTGATGAACAGGATGCTTCCATAAAATTATTAATTGGTTTGGACTGTTTCGATTTCTTCGGTTAACTCAATTAACTGATCGATCAAATCACCGATATAGGAAATTGTGTCAAGCAATGGCTGTTCAGTCGTAATATCAACTCCGGCCATTTGTGCAAGCTCTGCAGGTGATTTCGTGCCGCCTGCTTGGAGGACTTTCAGCCAATCTTCTACCGCTGGTTTACCTTCAGCCAAAATACGCTTTGATACTTGTGTGGAAATTGTCAAACCAGCACTATATGTGTATGGATATAAGCCCATATAGTAATGTGGCTGACGCATCCAAGTTAATTCAGCACCTTCTGTTATTTCAACGTCATCACCCCAGAATTCCTCCAAAACGCCGCGTTTCAATTCGTTGAGCACATTTGCATTTACGCTGCCGCCTGCATCAATGCGTTCATACACTTTTCTTTGGTATGCAGCTTCCAATAAATGTGTCACGAAATTATGATAGTACGTCCGCGCTACGATCGAAGAGATAACCCAACGCTTAAATTTCGGATCATCCGAATTCGAGAGCAGGTGATTTGCCATAAGCATTTCGTTCATCGTAGAAGGAGCCTCAATGAAGTATAGAGACGGACGTGAGTTGAAGATGTTTTGGTGCTTATGTGCATTGTAGAAATGTCCGGCATGCCCTAATTCATGCGCCAATACGAATACATCTTCCATGCTGCCTGTCCAAGAAATTAGAATGTACGGATGGAATCCATATGGGCTCGAGCAAAATGCGCCTGTTGATTTTCCAATGTTTTGTGCAAAATCTGTCCAACGTTCGTCATATGAACGTTCAACCATCGTTAAATAGTCATCTCCCATAATCGAAAGTGAATCTTTAATATATTTTTTCGATTCTTCAATTGTTATTTTCGGCTCGTAATTAGGGTCTAAAGGAATTTTCAAATCGGAAAAAGTCATCTTATCCAATCCGTGGACTTTTTGAAGTAATTTAGCATATTTTCGCATATGCGGTGATAACTCTTTCATAATTAGATCGATTTGGCGATCATACATTGATCGATCAACTTCTTGATTGAACAGCAAATAATCGAATACTGTATCGTATCCACGCAAATCGGAAATTGTCTTTTCTTTTTGCAAATGCATATCGTACGTTTTCGCAGCTGTATGCTGATACTGCCTCAATTTTGCATAGAAAGCGTCATACGCAGCTCTTCTTTTTGATGTGTCTGCTTCTGATTCCCAGCCTCCTTCAAAAGAAGTATAGCTTAACGGGAATTTTTCACCGTCGACTTCAAAATCATCAAATCGAATATCAACCAATTTCGTTGTATTGTACAAACCGTATGGTGCGTTCAGTACGGAAGACATAGCAGCTAACGTTTTTTCCACTTCAGGATGCAATTGATATGGTTTTTCACGCAACACTTCTTTTAAATAAAGCTCAAAGTCTTTAGATTGTCCCATCGCTTTTTCAAGCAGTTCTGCAGGAAGTTCGGACAGTTCACTTGAAACGAAAGACAATTGGCTTCCTAATTTAGAAGCAATTGATCCATACTTGCTTGCGCGCATTTGAGCTTCATCGTTCGTTTGGTCTTCGCTTGATGACAGGCTCGTATAAGCTCCGATCGGCACCATTTTCTCATAGATGGAAGCATATCCTTTTAATGCGGCAATAATTGAGTCGACATCGGAAATCTTGCCTTTGAACTGTTCAACATAGCTTGCGACATTTTGCTGTAATTGCTCAATCGCTTGATTGTAATCATCTTCCGATTGAAAAAGATCTTGCAAATTCCAAGTTTCTTCAACTTTTACTTCTGAACGCGGCGGTAAGCTTTTGACCATTCTCATCTCTCCTTTTATTACGGTTTTCGAACTAAATATAGTATAAAGCATAATGACAGAAAAGTAAAAAAGAATGATAGAGTAGCAGATTTTTATTTACTGGAAGTTCGCTCGTTCTTATTTCGAAGTATAATGCACTGAATTGAACTGAATAGGTACGTTTTCATTCAAAATACATCGATATCCATTCAATTCTCGTCAATTTTACATTCGTTTTCTGCTTATACTCCATTATTTATAGGAGACTCATACGATAATTGTCTTTCACGCATTAGTAGACTTCTGTAATAAACACATTACATTGAAACTCTTCATATGAGCTGCTAAAGCATCGAAGAACTCATTCATAATCAGAAAAAATAAACGAAGAAAATATATTTTTTATAGTGTCGGATTAAAGGAAAAAGAATGAGCTATGAAGAATAATGGAGAAAGGTTTTTGTCCGCTTAAATATAGAAAAATTGGGGGTATCGCAAATGGGGTACATCGAAGAGTTAAGAGAAATTGTTGGGCACCGTCCTTTATTGCTAACAGGAGTTGGTGTCGGTGTGTTAAATGACAAAGGAGAAATTCTTTTACAAAGAAAAATTGACGGAAGATGGGGAATACCTGGAGGTTTTATGGAATTAGGAGAATCTGTCGAGGAAACAGGTAGAAGGGAAGTATTTGAAGAGACAGGGCTTCAAATTGGAAAAACTGAACTTGTCACCGTTATATCCGGAGAACACACCTATTCAGTTCTGCCAAATGGAGATGCTTATTATTCTGTCTCGATTATCCTTGTCACGAAAGAAATAATAGGTGGAGAATTAAAGGCGGATGGTATTGAAACGACTGAGGTGGAATTTTTTCCAATTAATTTCTTGCCAGAATCATTAAATCCGCTCATCCGTAATTTAATCCATAAATATGCAATAAAATGAGGAGGGAACGAACTGAGTGTCCCCATCCTCTATAATTGATTTTCGGCAAAAAAACGTGCTATCCATTCCATATCAAGGTCGTCATTAACTATTTTATAGTAGAGCATAGAATTTTGGATGATCAAGTTTTCCGTTATGATTACCGTCATGCTATTTCCATTGTTGTCTGTAAGGCTGATACTGAATTGATCGATATCATCTTCAATATCGATTTCTTCCGGTTTCAGCTTTTTGACATCATAATGCTGTAAAAAGTTTAATAGCTCATCTACTTGTTCAGGATCGTCAACGATCCAAGTTTTTGAAGGTGAATCGGATAATTGAGGCTTGCTGAATACGAGAGATTGAAAGTTTGTGTCGGCCGATTGTAGCAGCTCTGCGAATTTCTTTTCATTATAGTCATTAATGGATTGAATCATTGCATAAGCACCGCCGATTAGGAGCGCTATTAGCAAAATGCCTCTTATTTTCAAGATGATACCTCCTTAATGTCGTTTGTCTAGTATACGCAAGCGCTTTATGATGGAATAGTACTCATGCTATGTTTTGTAAAACGGAAAGATTAATTGTTCGGGAGAAGTTGTCTCCCTTTATTATGAGCAGGTGTTGATGAGAGGAGGGGTTCGGTTGTTTTTAAAAAGGATTACAGTATTAGAAAATGAAGTGGAAAGGACAGATTATCCCTTTTCAATTCCATCAATTCGTTCATTGAAACAGTTGGATTTGACAAGCAATGTAACATTTTTTGTCGGGGAGAATGGCTCTGGAAAGTCAACTTTGCTTGAAGGAATTGCTGATCGATGTGATTTCAATACTGCTGGTGGCGGAAGGCAAAATACATATGATGTCTATGCGGCTGAAAGTGCATTAGGGAAATATTTAAGACTATCCTGGATGCCGAAAGTAACGAATGGATTCTTTTTGAGGGCGGAATCATTTTATCAGTTTGCTACACATACTGATGAAATTGGAGCTTCATTGCATAACTATGGCGGTAAGTCGCTCCACCAACAATCACACGGTGAATCATTTATTTCATTGTTCCAAAATCGTTTTAAAGGGAAAGGAATTTATCTTTTGGATGAACCGGAAGCAGCATTATCACCAGCGAGACAGTTGGCTTTCATGCGCATACTGCATGATTTGGTGAATGAAAAGGAATGTCAATTTATCATCGCGACACATTCACCAATTTTATTAGGATACAATGGTGCAAAGATTTATAGTTTTGATAACGGAGAAATTACCGAAATTGCCTATGAACAAACGGATCATTACCAAATTACGAAATACTTTTTGAACCATCGCGAGAAATTTTTGAAAGACTTGTTGGAAGAGTGATAAAATTGAATGTATAAAAAGTATTTGGAGGTGGAAAGTATGGGAGAAATTTTGCACGCAATTCAAGATAAGTATCCGGACGATTTTGCATGGTGCTATGGATGCGGAAGATTAAATGGGGATGGCCATCATTTCAGAACAGGATGGGATGGTGACAAGACGATTACTTACTTTAAGCCGGGAGAAGAGCATAAGGCAATACCGGGGTTTGTCTACGGAGGGGTCATTGCATCGCTCATAGATTGCCATGGGACAGGATCGTGTGCTTTAGCGCTTCATCGCAAAAATGGCTACGAACCAAATGAAGACGAAGAGGTCCCTCGATTTGTAACTGCTTCATTGCATGTCGATTATTTAAGTCCGACGCCGATAGGAACTTTATTGAAAGCTGTCGGTACAGTAGAAGAAATCCATCCGAAAAAGTGGAAAGTGGCTGTTGAAGTTTTTGCGGATGAAAAGCTTTGCGCGACTGGACAAGTCATTGGAGTTGTGATGCCATCAACTTTTGCAACAAAAAAATAAGTTGTCTTCTAATAAGTTTGAATTATTGGTAACTTTACTTCTCAATTATTTGTATATAGAAATACAAGAGGTCGATCGAAAAGAAGCGACTTGGTAAATGGGTTATGGCTGTTCGTTTTTTTTCGATGATAGCTGGCCATTCTTGAAATAATTGGGAAGTTGGTATTGCGATGTGAGTTGCACTATCTTTGCATGGAGTGCAGCTCATCGGAAAGAAAAATGTGAAGGAGGAGCAAAATGGGTTATGTCCTTGGAATTGTTGCAATTGTCATGTGTGTACCGATAACGGCAATTATTACAGATTATAAGCGTAAAATAATGAAATTCAAAGCTGATATGGTAAGGGAGGAAATTGAATTAGAAAAACTAAAACAGCAAAACTTTATTATGGAAACTGAGAAGATGAAATTGGAGTTGGAACAAATGAAATTAGATTATCAATCAGGCAAAAATGAAGTGTACAAAGTATAAAGAATCGGGTGAAAATGTATGTCAAATGATGAGAAGCCATACTATAACGATTTGATAGGCGATATGCTAAAGCGCAATGATGAAACTCAAGGAATGCAACATTTAAAAGGTGCAGGGAAGCCTTTGCCGAAAGAATATTTTTCAGGCGATACTTTTCAGCATTTCCAGCGCATTGCCAAAGATGCGGGCTATAAGCCACATTGGTTAAAATTGCAGCATGAGATTCGCGATGAATTGACTTCCATATCGGAAATATTAGAAGTGGAACCGCATACAGATGTAGAAAGTCGTATACAAAAACTAAACGAAAAAATCAGAGAGCATAATAAACATTGTCCCCCTCCAATGTTGAAAGGAACCGTTTCCCGTGGGACAATTAATGTTGCAAAAGGATATTGGATGTAATATGAAGGGGAGGGTATCATGAAAAGAAATTGGATTGGTTCACTCATTTTCGTAATTGCCCTCCTTATAGCAGGTGGTTGTTCATCTTCCCATGCTGAAAATGATGTTCATTGGAAAGAGGAAAGTTTTGCAGAAAGGCAGCAAGTTATTGAACTTCCCCAATTTACGATATCGCCAATCGATGAAATGGTCGAGCGGATGACTACTGAAGAAAAGGTTGGACAGCTTGTTATCGCCGGCATTGAAGGAACATCGTTTTCAGCAGAGCTGGAAGTTTTAATAAAAGAACATTATGTTGGTGGTGTTATTCTTTTAGGTAGAAATATCTCAACTGTTGAAAGCATTGTTAACTTGCTCAATGAAAGTAAAAAAGCGAATGAATTGAATAAGGTGCCTTTATTTTTATCGGTTGATGAAGAAGGAGGGCGCGTTTCAAGATTACCGAATGGGGTTGGAAAGCTGCCAAGCGCCAGATCGATCGGGGCGCTCAATGATGCTCAAGCCAATTACGATGCAGGAATTTATTTATCTGAAGTTCTCCATGAATTTGGATACAATATGAATTTTGCTCCTGTATTGGACGTATTCAGCAATCCGAAAAACACGGTTATCGGTGACCGTTCTTACGGAAGTGATCCAGCAAAAGTGGCGAAATTGGGGATTTCTACGATGCATGGCATGATGGATGGTGGCATCATACCTGTCGTCAAGCATTTCCCGGGGCATGGTGATACGATTGTTGATTCACATGATGCAATGCCAGTCGTGAAGAAGGAAATGGAAGAATTGAAAAGGATGGAACTATACCCTTTTCAACAGGCGATTGACGATGGAGCAGAAGCGGTAATGGTATCACATGTGCTTTACTCAGATCTTGATGATAAGCGCGTCGCTTCACTATCTGATCGGATTATGTCGGATCTGCTTCGCACTGAAATGGGGTTTGATGGCGTCATTATAACGGATGACCTGACAATGAGCGCCATTTCAAATGACTATGCAATTTCGGATGCTGCTGTGCAATCCTTTAAGGCGGGCAGTGATGTGTTGCTGATCGCAGGTGATTTTGAAGAGCAGCTATTATCGATTTCGAAATTATTAGGCGCTATTGAGAGTGGAGAAATCTCTGAGGCGCGATTGAATGAAAGTGTAGAACGAATATTATCGTTGAAATATAAATATATAAAAGATGAAGAAATGCAAACCGCATTTGATGTGAAGAAGGTTAACGAACTGTACGAAGAATTTATGAGGCATTATTGAATAGTTTATTGATTTACTACACTAAAAAAATATATTGTGTGTCTAAAATTTGAAACTTCCTATTGTTTCACACGTAAATAGTATACAAAGAAAAACGGAGGAGGTTTTCATATGGAAAATACCGGATTGAAAGTATTAGTGCATGCAAGTGCATTTTTCGCACCCTTTTTAGTTCCTTTCATTCTTTATCTTGTCGTCGATGATGCGGAAGTGAAAAGACTATCCATTCAAGCGCTATTGTTCCAATTAGTGATGGGTGTACTCATTTTCATCTCGATCATTCTAATCATTTTCTTAATTGGTATCCCAATGGTTATTATTTTTGGGCTCATGACCATCATTATTCCAATTATCGGGATTGTAAAATCATTGCAAGGGGAAACATACTATTATCCGATTGTTGGAAGATGGATTTGATTGTTGCATACGTAAAAAAAGGGGCTGTCCAGAAAGTCAGTGTAAACTGATTTTCTGTGATAGTCCCTTTCTGGTTGGAGAATAAATGGGGAACCCCTGACAACCGTCGCTTTCCGTTCCAGGCGCACG
>NZ_JBBCZC010000075.1:0-7534 GCF_037144575.1 Sporosarcina sp. USHLN248 | reverse complement strand
ATCCGCGAGCTACTTTCAGTATTGAATGAGAAAAATACAAGAACAGGTGGCGAAAAACGATTCGTTTTTCGCCACCTGTTCTATTTTAGGGACTTATTGGACAGCCCCTTCTGTTTTATCCTGCATCTGTAACATATCCGTCAGGGCTGATTGAAATATTCCAGATTGATCCGATTTTCTTCACATTGATCAGGAGGCCATCTTGGTGATAAAGCTCTGAACGTACAGGTTTTTCATATTCAATTACAATTGTGCCTTCCTTTTTACCAGTGAGATGGGCAGTGAATAGATTTGTCGCATCTCTTGTAATCTCTGCAATCTGTTCATAGTCTTTTGTCACAATTTTATGCATGCCTATATCATTTGCTGACCCTTGATTATACGTCGCTGAAAGCTCTTCTCTTAACGATTTTACGTCATAGAAAAAATGCGTTTTTTTCGTGGTTGCTTCAATTCCATAGCGCGATTCCTTGCCGCTCTCGAAACGAATTGTGGCAATGTATTGGCCGGGCTTGTCGATGTTGATGCAGACATTCACATAATCACATGTTTGAAACGCTATATTGTTGGACAGCTTCTTCCCGTCCATCGTCTCAAGCGAAATGTTTTGGGCGATTTCCCTTTCGGTGGACATTCCTTTTGTCTCAGAATTGATGTACGGAGTGTCAAGTTGTACTGCCGTTGGCAAATAATCATTTGTTTCTTCGAGCGTCAGCTTCAATTCACCATTTTCTTTTTTTACATGCACATAATATTTTTTGTAGTTGTCCGCTTCAAAGAAATGCCGATCGGCTACGATGAATGTACCCGTTCCTTCTTTTTTAGGAATGAATTGAATTTTATCGTCTCGATAGCCTTTTTTTCCTTCCACTAAAACAGCATCAAATAGTTCTGGATTCAACTCTTTCTGCATAGCAAAAAAACGTTCCCAGCCTAAGTCACCTGCGCTCAGCGTTACGACATTCGACGGTTTTGCCTCTTCTGTCGTTTTAATCATCTTTGCTGCTTGACCTCTTGTTATCGGGAGATTTGGGCTAAATGTATTAGGTGTTGTCCCTGTCGTAATGCCAAGATGGTAGATGATTAAAATATTTTCATAATGAGATGAATTATGCTTCCAGCCGATATCTTTGAACGGGTTATCTCCATATTGGCGTGGCAAATCAAATGCCTTTACTAAAATGGAAGCCATTTGACTACGTTTAATCGGATCATTCGGACCGTATCGTCCGTCCGCATAACCTCCAATAATTCCTTCCTGCGCCATTGCGGCAATTGCCTTATAATAGCCATTTTCTTTTGATACGTCTTTAAAACCGGGATCTTTAACATTATCCATATCTAATTTGATCATCTTTGCAATAATAGCGGCTGCTTGACCTCTCGTGATGGAATTCCCTGGCTTAAAAGTGCCATCGGGATAGCCTCCAATAATATGGCGTTCCGCTAATTCATTCACAGCATCAGCGAAGTGTTTCGTAGGCGGTACGTCTTTAAATAATTGTTTACTTTCCGCATTGGCGGATAAAGGGAGGCTGCATGAAAGCAATAGTGTTCCAACTAATGCCATTACTTTTTTCTTCAAATTGAATCCTTCCTTTCTATTTTTACAAATACAGTTGTTATAGAATAGCAACCTACAGACGGAGATATTCGGAAAAAGTTTCAAAAATGTTTTCGGAAATCTTGGATAGTAAATGAATCATAATTGAGGTACTTATGTAGGGGGAGGGCAGTTGTTGCATGAACAATGCAGTTTGTTCAATAAATATGTTTTTTGTTAGAGCAGTATAGGGAGGCACTAATTATTTAGCGGCCGATTGATTTTTCAATCGGCTTTTAAATACAAGATACGAGTAAGTAAAAAAGCCATCCCCCGTCTGTAAAGCGAATAGATTAGTTAAAATCTTTGAAACAGGGGATGATTACTAATGTGGGAACATGTCTTTTATTTAGCGATTTCAAGCATTCAATAAAGTCTACTAGTGAATCTAAATATAATCAGATTATAAGGATGGTTTAATATACCGTTTCAAATGCCGCGCAGTAACAGACGATTCTACATCCAATAGGCCCTGTGGCGGACCGCTGTATAAAATATGGCCGCCGTTCAAGCCTGCGCCCGGACCAACGTCTATCATCCAATCCGCATTGGTCATCATCGTTAAATTATGTTCAACTAAAATAACTGTATTCTTTTCATCGATGAGCTGTTCGAATCTGTCGAGCAACGTAGGAATGTCATCTTCATGCAAGCCGGTCGTCGGCTCGTCAAAAATGAATATGTGTTCCGTTACTTTGTCCGTTAAATACTTGCTCAGTTTTACACGTTGAATTTCTCCGCCTGAAAGTGTGTCGAGCGATTGTCCGAGTGTCATATAACCGAGTCCAGTAGCAGCGATTGTGTGTAAATGATGTGTAATGTTTTCGTCATGGTCAAAGAAGCGATCTGCTTCATCGACGGTGAGCGCCAACACATCTGCTATTGAATAGCCTTTGACGGTTGCTTTTAGAACTTCTGGTTTGTAGCGTGTGCCGTGGCACACTTCACAAGCTTGTGAGAAGTCGGGCATGAACGCTAGTTCCACTTTGAGGTAGCCTTTGCCGCCGCAATTCGGACATGCACCTTCAGAATTATAGCTGAATAAGCTTTTCTTCATGCCGGTTTTCTTGCTGAAGAAGCTGCGGATGTCATCGAAAATATCCATATACGTCAGCAGATTGGATCGATTTGAGGCGTGCACCGGTTTTTGGTCGATAAAAATCGTCTTCTCACGGTGTTCGAAACCAGCTTGAATGAGAGAGCTTTTTCCGGAGCCTGCAACGCCTGTCACGACAGACAATGCGTGTTTTGGAAAGCTTACAGAAACGTCCTGTAAATTGTTCCTACTGATGTTTTTTAGCTGTATGAATTGATTCGGTTGTCGAACATCGGTCTTGAAATGGTGTTCGCGTCTTAGTGCGTGGCCTGTCGCAGTATCCGATATCAGTAATTCCTTATAACTTCCCGTGAAAGTAATATTTCCCCCGTTTTTCCCAGCACCCGGGCCGATATCGATAATATGGTCTGCAATTTTGATGACATCCGGGTCGTGTTCGACGATGAGGACGGTATTTCCTTTATCGCGTATGGCGCACATAATGTCATTGATTTTTTCAATATCTTCGGGATGCAATCCGACGCTCGGTTCATCGATAATGTAAATGAGATCGGTCAACGGGCTGTTCAGGTGTCGAATCAGTTTGATGCGCTGTGATTCTCCTCCTGATAGAGTCGGCGTTTCACGATCAAGCGTTAAATATTGCAGTCCAATATAGTTCATTGCTTCAAGTTGTGCACGTAACGGCTTCATAATAATCTCTGCTGTGTCGTCTTTAATTTGATCTAAAAAAGACAGCGCTTTTTCGATTGGCAATGCTGTGAAATCCGCGATGCTTAAGCCGTTAATTTTGCAGCGGAGCACATTTTCGTTCAGTCGTTTTCCGTTGCAGGACGGGCATCGGCGTGAAGTGACAACGCGCTCAATATCTTTTATGAAACGGTTTTTTTCAAAGTTGTTCTGCAGTAAGAAGGAACGTCTGAATCTGTGAATGAGCCCTTCAAATTCAGCTGTTTTCGGCCATTCTGCAGGCGGGTTTTTTAGTTTTACAGGTTCGGTATATAAGAAAGTGTCCATTTCCTCTTTTGTATAGTCTTTTAGTTTTTTGTCGTTATCGAAAAGCCCGCTATATAGATAGCGTTTGCCACGCCAGCTTGTCGGTGCAAAGGACGGGAAATTGATAGCGCCCTCGTTCAATGATTTATCGAAATCGATTAATTCGTTTATATCGATATCATCTACATAGCCGAGCCCTTCGCAAATGGGGCACATGCCAGTTGGATTGTTGAATGAAAAGACATCGGAATATCCGACGAAAGGTTTCCCGATGCGCGACCAAAGCAGGCGGACGGACGCATAAATATCTGAAATTGTGCCAACTGTTGATCGTGAATTGCCCCCGAGTCGTTTTTGGTTAATAATCATTGCTACAGATAGATTCTCAATATGATCAACATTCGGTTTCGCGTAATGGGTCAGCTGATGCTGGATATAGCTTGAATAGGTTTCGTTGAGCAAGCGTTCCGACTCTGCTGCAATCGTATTAAACACAAGCGAGGATTTTCCAGATCCGGAGCGCCCAGTGAACACAGTTAATTGGTGTTTAGGAATTGCCACGTCTATATTCTTTAAATTATTTTGGTTTGCACCGTAAATTCGTATGTCTGACATCGTTAATCGCCCCAAGTTGTCATTTTTATTGTTATGTTCTCCATCTTACCGTATTTATAATTGCTTGTGAAAAATACCGAAGCTGATCACGCCGAAATGAAAACTTTTCATGAAGAAGTAAGAACAAGCGTTAGACAAAGTGACGATCTTCGCTAAATCGATCAACCAAGGGGAACGGAAGCATAAAATAGTAGCCATGAAAGAATAATTCAAAAAATTATAGATTCAAGTGATTTACATAGAGGTGGCTGTAGCATATTATTAAATAGAACGGTCGTTCAAATTATGTTGCTACACGATTGTTCTAAACAAGGAAGGTGTCATTTTTGAATAAAAGACGGTATGACAGTGAATACGCGAAACATGAAATTATGGAAAAAGCGTCTATATTATTTTCGCAGAAGGGCTATAATCAAACATCCGTCGGCGATATTTCCAAAGCATCCGGCTATAGTAAAGGGCATATTTACTATCATTTTCAAAACAAAGAAAAGCTGTTTGTTCGATTGGCCCAAAATACGATAAACGGGTGGCACAGCAAATGGCTGCAACAAGAATCTGCTTACTCCTCTGCAACAAAAAAATTATATGGAATGGCAATACATGTGCTTTACAACTATCAAACTCCCTTATTGAAAGCGGGCCAGGAGCTTGCAGCCAATCCGAATTCGAGTCCGGAATCTGTGAAGGAATTACACAATTTGGCGGTCATTCCGATGGGGTCGTACCGTGCAATTTTACAAGAAGGCGTAGACAGGGGGGAATTTATAGCAGGGGATATTGAGACGTGGACGGTATTGTTAGGCACATGGCTTGGCGGCTTATGCCAGCTTACAAATCATCAAGACCTAAGCATGCTTGAGCCTCTATTTAAGGAAGCAATTGAAATCTTTTTGAAGTCAATTACAAAAGGGGGAACTGAAAATGAGAGTGGGGTTAGTGGGTGATATCTTAACAGAAGGGCGACCGGGTGTGTCCTTTGCAAAAATTCTTCAGGAGTATTATCCGCATATTACTTTCGATAATCTTGGCAAACCGGGTGAAACCATAAAGAGTTTACATGAACGCCTAATCAAAACACCGATTGCTTTCGACTATGATCTCATATTTCTTTGGATTGGAGTGAATGATGTATATTCCAAGTTGTTGAGCGTTCAGGCTCAGCCTGTTACAAAGGACCTTGATGAGTTTCGAGAGGTCTTTCAAAAAGTAGTGGAAATTGTCCTTCACTTTGCTAAACAAGTAGTAATCGTTTCACCGGCATTTGCAGGAGAGAATGTAAACAGTACACCAAATAGTGATCTTAAGGATTTACACGAAACCATTCAATCCATCTCAAGCAATTATCCGCAAGTACACTTGTTAGATCTATACACTTTATTCAAGAAACATCTTGGTCAAGTCAAGGGTTCGGGCTACTTGAATACGAACGTTTTGAGAGTGATGGTTGATACCCTATTTTATAAGAATCCTAAACGCATTGATCGACTGTCAATGAAGAGGGGTCTTCACTTCACATTGGACGGCATTCATTTTAATAGCAAGGGTGCTAAGTTGGTGGCAGAAGAATACGCAAAGATGATCGATCGCCTTTCATAAAAGCAAACGAAATTACATTTTAGGGAAACGGCCGAGGGTGCTTCGCGGGAATGGATGACATCGAAAGTGCCTTCACTTCCATCACTGTAGCTAACGTACTGGATAGGAAACGATTGAGCATTTGATTGTATAATACAAGTATACTTCCATTTTGATTGCAATTTCTATTGTATATTTAATGTATAACAGACTCTATTCAAGCGCATGGTTTGACCTAACTTGAATAGAGCCTTCATTAAGCATTCAGCTCCCCGAAATCTTTCATTGCATTATTAATTTTCATTTGTATTTCTTCACTGGTCGTTTGTAGATTTTCTGTGATTTCACTTACTTTTAATACTTCCTCAGTTATGTTATCCACGTTTTGATTAATGTTTTTAATTGCCTTCTCGACATTGTTAGAGAGCTTACGAACTTCATCCGCTACTACCGCAAATCCACGTCCGTGTTCGCCCGCTCTTGCTGCCTCGATAGTAGCATTTAACGCTAATAAATTCGTCTGTGAGGAAATGTAATTGATTGTCTTCGAGATTTCGCTAATATGTTTAATTTGTTCACGTAGCGATTCAAGGGCTTGCATATTTTCTTGAGAGCGGGTAACAACTGCATCTCCTAATTCAATTGACATTTCGTTTAGCTCGGATACAATTTTTTTACTTTTATGTTCTCGCATTGTAATATCCGTTGCGATTTTAAGAACGGCGTTCACTTTGCCATCTTCATAGATTGGGATATAAGTTGCCTCGAGCCATAGAAGCTCTCCTGTTTTTCCAATGCGTTGGATTTTCTCTTGGAATTTCACTCCACGACGAAGATTATCCCATAACTTGGCATAATCGTTACTCCTTCTATATTCCTTTGTACAAAATTGTTTATGATGCAAATTGTTCATTTCACTTACTTTATAACCTAAAGTATTTGCGAAAATTTCATTTACCCAAATGACGTCCCCGTTTAAATTAAATTCGATCATTGCTAGATTAGACTCTAAGGCAGATAAAACTGCAATTTCATCTAAAACTTGAGAACTTTTGTATGTATGTGTAGCTGACAATATGGACCCTCCAAACGATTTAAAAAGAAAGCGTTACAAAATAATAGGGGCGTTAAAGCGTATATAACAAACGAGAAAAAGCTGTATGAACATAACTTGATGCATCCTCTATGTACATTTACTTAAGCAACTGGCTGATATGCTCTAATTCGATTTAAGAAGGAGCATGTTGAATACCATCTGACGATTTTAAATTTTACACATTAAAGCTATATAAAAAATAATTTTAATCCCCTAAATGCGATAATAAATACTCGTTTATTACAGTACCATAAAATAGGACTTTTTTGTAACATCTAATTATAATATAGGTCTTTTGTATGTCTAATTCTATTTTTGTATTAGTGAATATTGTAATGAAAATATTGAGATTGTTGTTCTGACAATACTTGTTTTAATGAATTATAGATGAGTAGGATATGTAATATGAATCGTATTACAATGTTTAAACAGGAAAATTGTTTTGTCTTTTTACAATCTGATACTATTTCTACATAATAAAAAGGTTCTAAATCAAATGTTGGGGTGATGTGATTTGCACGTCACCCTTTTACTTAGATACCGCTGAGTAATGTTGATTTGCGCTACAGGGCGGACGCTTTCCGCCGGC
>NZ_JBBCZC010000074.1:0-7912 GCF_037144575.1 Sporosarcina sp. USHLN248 | reverse complement strand
ACTAACTCTAGTCGCCATTAAAAAAACACCTCCGAATTGATTTCATAAGGTTCAATACCCTATTTTCAACGAAAGGTGTTTTTATTTGTCTCATTTTCTTAGGTCAGTTCCAAATTTTCTGGAAGCCTGATTTTTTGTTTCTTATAAAGTAATAGTTCCCATAGCAAATGCAATAAAGACAAGTACGATGCTGAGTCCCCACATCCATAAGAAAGCGTAACGGATATGTTTACCCATTTCCAATCCAGCAAGGCCAAGTGCAAGCCATAGTGCAGGTGAGAATGGGCTGACAAATGTTCCAACGATATTTCCAATAATCATTGCATATGCCGTAGAGATGGAAGGAATTCCAAATGTTGTTCCGATCTGCTCTGCGACTGGTAGAAGCGCGAAGTAATACGCGTCCGTGCTAAGCAATAGATCAAATGGCACTCCCAATACCCCAATAATTAAGTGAATATAAGGTGTAATGAAAGATGGAAGCACTGTGACAGTATCTTCTGCGATTGAATCTAACATGCCTGTCCCATTCAGTATGCCTAAAAATGATCCAGCCGCTAAAATAATTGTTGCCATCGTCAATGCATTTGGTGCATGCTTTTGAATCGTTTTGCTTTGGTCGTCCGCTTTTCTGTAGTTCAATGGAAGAGCAATACACACTCCGATCATGAACGCCAATCCTGCCGGAATGATGCCAGCAACTAACACACCAATTACTGCAATTGCTAAAATAACGTTTAGCCAATAGATTTTCGTTTTTGTCACTTTGACATTGCCGCCGCTCTCCTGTCGGTCAAACATAGCGACATCCTCTTCTTCATGGGCGATTGCGTTTTCAACGCTGCCATATCGGGCAATGATTCTCCGTTTTTCTCTCATCCCTAAAAGAATTGCCAAAACAATCATTAATACCATACCGATTACTTGAATTGGAATCAGCGGTCTCCACAATTCAGTGACATCCATATTTAACACGGAAGCAGCCCGTCCGAGTGGCCCTCCCCAAGGAATCATATTCATAATGCTCGCGCTGCCGCCAATTAACAGAAGGAGCAAATAAGGACTCATCTTCATTTGGCGATAGACAGGCAAGAGTGCAGGAATTGTAATTAAAAATGTGGATGCACCTGAACCATCAAGCTGTGCGATCGCCGCAATAACGACTGTGCCGATACTAATCGTAATAACGTTCCCTCGTGTAACCGCTATCATTTTGTCGATAATCGGATCAAATAGACCAGCGTCTTGCATAATACCGAAAAACAGGATAGCGAAGATGAACATAATCGCTACTTGAACGACGGAAACGATTCCATCGCCGAAAAAGTCACCGATTTCTTTTATTTGAAAACCTGCCACTAGCGCTCCTACAATCGGTATTAGCACGAGCGGTATCATCGGAGTCGTTTTCCCACGCAGCAATAGTAAAACGATAATGACTATCGTCGCAAAACCAATAAAACTTAACATGAATATGTACCTCCCTCTCAAGACAGCGCTTTCAATTAATGAACAGTATGAACGCTTCATAAACTTTTGTCTTTTACAAAATAACAAAAAATAAATGAGAGGGATAGATTTGATTCATTAATCAATTATTACCTATTTCCTGCATTTTGTTCATTTTGCTCACGGTAAATATACTGTCTTAACGGTCTACCGACATTGCCGTAATGCTGTACCGCCTCTACTTGCTCCGTCGCAACTAAATACTCCATATACCGTCTCACAGTAGAACGGCTCATGCCCAACGCGTCGCTAATCGCAGTTGCTGTCATCGGCCCGGTCGCTTGATTTTCAAGATATCCAATAATCTCCTGCAGTGTGAGCGGGTCAATGCCTTTCGGTAGTTCTCCAGTCTCCCTTTCGATCTTGTTTTCTCCAGACATCATCCTGAATAATCGATCCACTTCTTGTTGCTTGAACGGACCAGGCCCATCGATCCGTTTTCGAAACTCTACATATGCATGTAAGCTTTGGTTGAAACGCTGCTGATCTACCGGTTTAATAATAAAGTCAAAAGCCCCTGCCCTCTTCGTTTCAACGATCGTCTTCCTATCATTCGCCGCAGAGACGACGATAATGTCAATTGATGGATATCGGGCCTTCAAATTATTAAATAAGGTCAGCCCTTCCGTATCGGGAATATATAGATCAAGAAGCACAAGCTGCGGCAATTGTTCGCAGCCTTCCAAAAACCATACTGCCTCTTCGGCCGATTTTGCAATATGTGTCACGCGAAATGGTTGAATGTTTTCCACGATATCTTTATGTATTCCTGCAATCCAAAAATCATCTTCAATAATGAGAACTTCTATAATCTGATTCATTTTTTCAACTCCTTCTTTGGAATGACTAAGATGAATAATGCACCGCCAAGCTCACTTTTTTCAAACATAATTTCGCCGCCTACTTCGCGAAGCACTTTTCGGGTTAACGCCAAGCCTGTCCCTCGTTCGTCTCCGCCTTTCGTAGAAAATCCTTGGGCAAACAATTGGTCGGCCGCATCTGGAGGAATGCCGGGACCAGAGTCCTCAACCTCGAAGTAAATCTCTTCTCCCCAATCGGTAAAGTAGACAGAGATTTCCCTCTTTTCAACTTGGGAAAGTTTTATGGATTCAATCGCATTTTCAATAATATTCCCCAAACCTGTTAGCAGAGCGGTCTGCTTTTGTCCTTTAACTACATCCGTTAATTTGCTGTCTTCTTGAATCTTCAGCGTAATGCCCACTTCATTCGCCTGGCTATACTTCCCTTGCAATAAACCATGTATGACCGGGTCAGCAACGCGGTCTGCCAAAAATGTGAGCCAATGATTTTGCAATTCGCTTTCCTGTTTAATGAAAGCTTCCGCTTGCTCTATCTTATCCAGCTGAAGCAATCCTAATATTGTATACAGTTTGTTCGAAAATTCATGTGCCTGCGATCGTAAAGTGTTCGCATATTGCTTCATTTGCATCAATTCTTTCGTCAAATGTTCGATATCTGTTTTCCTGCGAAATGTTGCGACGACGCCGGCAAACGAGCCATTTTCTTCAATCGGTGTCCGATTCGCTAACACGATCGTCTCGCCTAACAACATCTCTTTATCTGTCTCCTTCTTATTTTGAAATAAATGACTATAAATGGATTGATCTACTTTCCCATCATTCGAAAGCATATCTTTAGCGGCTTTGTTCAGCATCGTCAACTCGCCATATTGATTGAATGCAATAATTCCTTCTTTTGTCGACTGCAAAATTGCTTCCTTTTGCAACAGCAGTTCTGAAATTTCTTCAGGCTCCATATCGAAAAGCAGCCGTTTTATGTAAAAGGAAATACCAATGGCGCCGAGAATTCCTAAAATGAAAACGAATATAATAGCAATCCAGATCGTAGACTTTTCCTCGCTAATGATCGCATCTACGTTTTCATTCAGAAAGCCGACTGAAACAACACCGATTATTTCGCCTTCTTTATTGACAATTGGCACTTTGCCTCGGAGGGCAGGGCCTAAAGTGCCTGTCTGCTTCGTTATGTACGATTCTCCATTGCGGAGTGCACGTTCATTATCGCCGCCGACCATCTTTTCACCAATCCGTTCTTGAAGCGGGTGAGAAAACCGGATGCTCTCCTTATCGCCGACTACGATATATTCTGCATTCGTTGCTTGCTGAATCGGGCTGACGATCCTCTGTATTTTACCTTCCGGATCATTATGCTCAAGAGCAGCGATCACTTCATCCATTTCCGCAACTGAAGAAGCTACGTTCAATGCCCGTTTTGCTACTTGATTTTCATTCGCCTTCACCAGCATTTGATTGAAAAATATTCCTAACACGCACAAAATACAAATAAGCAACAGGCTAATTAGCAAGATCATCTTCATACGTAAACTGTAAAAACGCTTATCATTTGGGACAGATCTTGTTGGACTAAGCATCCTAAAACCTCCTCTTCAGCCACCATCATCCTGTTTCTTTAATCATATTACATCGATTTTATCATGCTTATGGACTCCAAACAAAAACCCCCTCCAAAGCCTTATTCGGACTTGGAAAGGGGGTTAACAAAAGTGTCGATTGATTTTAAATCACTACCTGCTGGGTTTTGGAAAATACGGAGTCCGAATTCCCCTGCAACAGCAAATAAATGATCAAAAATATCGGCTTGCACATTTTCATAAACTGCCCATTGCACACTATTCGCAAACGCATAAATTTCGATTGGCAGACCATGTTCCCCGGGGGCAAGCTGGCGAACCATTAATGTCATTTCCTTATGAATCCCCGGATGATGCTGAAGATATTCGCTAATATATGCCCGGAAGACTCCGATGTTTGTCATAGCTCTACCGTTTACGATATTGCTGCGATCAACCTTATTCTGACGATTATATTCTTCAATTTCATGCTCTCGTTCGGCAATATAATCCGCAAGATAGTGGATTTGTTTATAGCGCTCAATCATTTCCTCCGTGCAAAATTGGATGCTTGACGTATCAATATACAATGCACGCTTAATGCGTCTCCCGCCGGATTCCTGCATTCCACGCCAGTTGATGAATGAATCCGAAATGAGCGCATAGCTCGGTATCATCGTCACGGTCCGATCAAAATTTCGCACCATCACCGTATTCAAGGATATATCAATGACATCTCCATTGGCACCGTATTTCGGCATTTCAATCCAATCGCCTACCCGAACCATATCCGTCGCCGAAAGCTGGATACCAGCTACAAGACCTAATAGCGAATCTTTAAAGACTAACATGAACACAGCCGAAAGCGCACCGATTCCACTAAGTAAAATAACCGGGTTTTTCCCCATTAAGTTAGCGATTACTAAAATGATGCCAATGATGACGACAACAATTTTGGCAACTTGTACATATCCTTTGATCGGTTTCGTTTTCGATATTTCGTATGTTTGATAAATATCATTTAATACACTTAATAGACGATTGATGACACTAAATGCCACAATCATAATATATGTGAGCGCCAACGTTTCGATCATACTTTTATACGTCGGGAAAGTTCGAGCGAAATAATAGATGATAATTGCTGGTACAAAATGGGATAATCTGCGGAACACTTTCCGTTCCAACAAAATATTCCCCCACTTAATATTGTGCTTTTTAATAATATGGGCGATGAACCGAATGATCACTTGTTTCGTAATCAAATTCGCGATGATACAAAGGAGAGTGATGACAGTAATCAGAATGATGAATGAGAAAAGATCAACCCATGCTTCATCCACTCCTAACCCTAACAACCATTTACGAATAAAGACCATTTGCTTCCTCCCGTTTTTCACTTCGTTTCAGCACCTTCTATTATAACAGGATTAGCAGATCGTCTCATCGATTGGCAATCTCCCCTACTGCTTTTTCCATGTAGTTTGGACATTACTGCCATAGGGATAATAGGGTCAATGATCAACGCGATCTGGAAGTCATTCGTTGAAACAGCTAAACAACTGACAAATGCAATTGTAGAGGAAATGATTAGTGTTGAACTGAAAAGAGTAGAAGCACAAAAAAGCCGGAAGCCCATTTACGAGCTTCCGGCCTTTCTTATGACTCGCTCCAACTTCCAATAATCCTACGTTTTTCACTTCTGATAGAAGAAACATTTCCTATTAAAAATACTCTTTTTCAATTTCAAGTGTACTGCGGACTGTGTTGATTGGCCTTACTGCAGCTTCAATCTGTTCACGTTTCCCTTCAAGGAATGGCGGCAATGATAAAATTTCTCCAACGGTCTCGTACGGTTCATCCCCCATAAAGCCTGGGCCATCAGTTGCCCATTCAAACAGAATGCCAGGTGCTACGCGAGCGTATAATGACTCGAAAAAGAAGCGATCAACATACCCGGAAGTACTGAATCCAAAGCTTTGCATACGCTCAATCCATTCTTCCAAGACACTTGTATCTTCCACTCTGAAGGCCGCATGATGCACCGTGCCAAATCCTTGGCGGCCATTTGGAAGCAATGCACTATGTTCCACAATTACTTGTGCACCATTTCCACCTTCACCAACTTCAAACAAATGGAGCGATCCTTCTTTTGCAATTTCATGAAAGCCCATAACCGTCTCAAGCATTTTTTTAAAGTAATCAAAATCTCCAATGCGGACGTGAATCGGTCCTAAACCAGTAATCGCATACTCAAGAGGAACAGGACCTTTTTTCCACGGTGTGCCAGCAGCGACTCCCTTATTATTTTCATCTGAAATTAACATATATTGCTGGTCATCGAAATCGACAAAAGAAATCGTCTTTTTGCCGAACACTTCTTTAATACCACTGTTTTTCACATCGTATTTCTCAAAACGCTTGAGCCAATAATCCAATGCTTCGTCTGACGGAACACGAAAAGCCGTTTTGTATATTTCATTCGTTCCATGCGTTCCTTTCGGGATGCCCGGAAAATCGAAAAACGTCATATCCGTACCCGCGGAACCTTTATCATCCGCGAAAAATAAATGATACGTTTGGATGTCATCTTGATTTACTGTTTTTTTCACTAACCGCATGCCTAATGTAAACGTAAAAAATTCATAGTTTTTCTCTGCACTGCTCGTAATCGCAGTGACGTGGTGGATCCCTTTCAAACCGTTCATATGACTCTCTCCTTTTAGTATTCATTCTACCCAAAAATCGTAAAGACAAGTTATCGCTAAAAAATGCTTTCTGTTTAGCAATTACAACTAAATTAATCGTCAATTCACTTCAATATATCTCGAATTCAAGATAATAATAACATGACCTCTTAAGATGGTCAATATTTTTACTTTGGATGAAGAACGAAAGAAACAGAAATCCCTGTCAGCTTGCCAAATTCACAAAACAAAAAATCCCTTCCAAATCGATCATCGGATTTGGAAGGGATCATTCCTTTGTGAATGACGACTATTCAGAAAAATAAGCAATACTCCCGTTCAATCAGTATCCTCTGCCATATACTTTCTAATCGTCCGGTAATAAATAAAATATTGTCCAATCGCAAGCAGCAACAATACATTCAGCATCCCGAACTTCCCAATCGGTAAAATCAAAAAGAAACCTGCAACGAACGGCAATGCGATCGTGAAATAAGAATAGACTTTCTGTGTCGCGCGTCTCGTAACATCTTCGAACAATTCATCATCATTCATATACTCCTGTGGTTTCAAGGACGAGAATTTCAGCTTATGACCTGTATTGCGTTTGTTATGCTGATGGAGTTTCCATCTAAATATAACAAGATAGATTAGTAAGACCGCGAGCCAAATGGCAGTGTACCAAAAGCTGTTACCTTCCAATGTAAACTCAAATAGAAAACTATCTGCGCTATTTGTCAATTTATAATCTGACGCAATTCCAATGATCGTTGTAATACCGATCAGCAATAAAATAAACCCCATCTGCCAAAGCGGATACGTAAACCTCATATCACCCTTCATTTCATTCCTCCCCTTCCAACCAAAATACTTCATTAATATCACACTCGAGCGCCTGCGCAATTTTCAAAGATAGTGTGACCGAGGGGGAAAACTCCCCTTTTTCAATAAAACCGACCGTTTGCCGTGTGACACCAACAATTTTGGCAAGATCACTTTGCGTATATTCATGACGGGCACGCAACTCCCGTACTCTGTTTTTCAACATGTCGATTCCCCCTACACATAATGTACACTATAATTAACATTAAGTAAAGTATTATATACATTATGTTATGGATATTTAACAATGAAAGAATGATCGTTTTTCCGTCGCCATGTTCCGGATGTAAAAGAAACTATGTCCATTATTCCCTATACGATTTCGCCATTCAAAAAGGGGCTGTCCAGAAAGTCAGTGAAAACTGATTTTCTGTGATAGTCCCTTTCTGGTTGGAGAATAAATGGGGAACCCCTGACAACCGTCGCTTTCCGTTCCAGGCGC
>NZ_JBBCZC010000073.1:0-8831 GCF_037144575.1 Sporosarcina sp. USHLN248 | reverse complement strand
AGGTGCATACGGAATTCGGAATTGTGGCATTGGCCCACAATCTACTGAAAGTGGCCGGCATCCGCGAGCTACTTTCAGTATTAAATGAGAAAAATACAAGAACAGGTGGCGGAAAAACGATTCGTTTTTCGCCACCTGTTCTATTTTAGGGACTTATTGGACAGCCCCTTTCATTACTCATTTTCTATATGGTATGCTTGATAAACATCACGTTTCGGCAGCCTTCTCTCGGCTGCCACCCATTTAATAGCTTCTTTAGAAGGAATTCCGTCCTTCTCCATTACGACTTCAACATGCGCTCGTATGCTCAAACCTTTCCACCAGTCAGTTTGTTCTTCATAGCCTCCCTGATAACCTTCTACTATGATACAAAATTCCCCTCGCACTTCATTCGTTGCTGCCCACTGTACAGCCTCATTCAATGTCCCTCTTAAAAACTCTTCGTAGCGCTTCGTCAATTCTCTCGCTAAAGCAATTTTCCGCTTTCCTCCGAATGTGTCCAACAATGCTTTCAAAGTTTCCTTTAAACGATGCGGGGCTTCGTAAAAAATTAATGTTTCCTCACGCATTTTCAGTTGCTCCAATTGTTCAAGTCGCTCTTTTTTCTTACGTTGAACAAACCCTATAAACGTGAAAGGCTGTGTTTCAATGCCTGATGCAACTAATGCACTTATTGCAGCATTTGCTCCAGGAACCGGTACGACATCATATCCTTCTGCTATCGCCTTCACAGCAATGTCATATCCTGGATCGGAAATACAAGGCATTCCTGCATCACTCACTAAAGCAATCGTCTTTCCTTCAGAAAGCATGGAAAGTATCCGTTCTCCCCCTTTTTCCAATTCATGTTCATGATAGCTAATGAGTGGGGTTTTAATTGAAAAATGATTACATAATTTAATCGTATTGCGGGTATCTTCTGCTGCGATAGCGTCAGCCTCCTGCAATATCCGAATTGCCCTGTACGTCATATCTTCCAAATTTCCGATCGGCGTACCGACCAAAAACAATTTTGCACTCGTCGCATTCGTGCTTTTCTGTGATTTCATTCGCCTGTTTTTCCCTCCCGGATATACTGCATCTTAGCTCTTCTCGTTAACTGTTTAAAACGATACTCTGCCTGCATGGCAGCTCTTTTTGTATTATATTTTTCATGAAAAATACAGCGAACGGGCAATTTTGCACGTGTATATTTTGCTCCTTTTCCTTCATTATGGACTCGTACCCTCTTTTCCAAATCATTCGTATAACCTGCATAGTACGAGCCATCATTGCATTCCAATACGTAAAACACATGATTACTGTTCTTCTCCATATAACAGTTGCCTCACTTCTTCGGTATATTCACCATCCGAACCATAAACAAATAGCGGCGGTAAGACTTTCAAATCAGGCTTGCCGTCCTTAATGCCTTCAATTAGCAAAGTATTCGCTTCACGCCCTTCTTTTGGATAAACGAAGCGAATCCGCTTAGGCTCCAAACGGTTTGCTCGCATAGCAGTTACAATATCTAATAAGCGGCCCGGACGATGGACAAATGCAGCTTTTCCGCCTTGTTTGAGCAGTTCGCTAGCTGATTGCACCGCTTGCTCAAGAGTTAAATGAATTTCGTGCCTTGCAATTGCTACGTGCTCACGAATGTTTTTTTCGCTCGCATCGATCGCAGGAAAATAAGGAGGATTGCAAGTGACTGTATCATATTTTTCATACCCAATTTTCGAGGCAATTCCAACAACATTGTCTTGTCGCACTTCAATTTGCATGCCCAATCCGTTGTATTCAACACTCCGATTCGCCATTTCGGCAAGTCTTTCCTGTAGTTCAACTGCAGTTATATGGGCTTTTGTGCGTGCGCTTAAAAAAAGAGGGATTGCCCCGTTTCCTGCACAAAGATCTACGATTTTACCGGCACGTATTGGCACATAAGCAAATTTTGCGAGAAGCACAGCGTCTAATGAAAATGAAAATACAGAGGGACTTTGGATAATCCGCAAGTTTTCCGCCAATAAATAGTCCAACCGTTCGTCCTCTTTTAACTTTATCTCCATTTTTATCTCCTTTTACGAACAAAGGAGCCGATCCTGTTGATCGGCCCCTTAATATTTATTAAAAATCACACATTTTGTTTGCTTAGGAAAGCGAGGCAAAACAGACAGTCTTCCCCTTTTCGGCTACTGCCGTAATGGACATTGCAAACATGATATCCTTCATTATATATTCTCGCTAAATTGTCTACCCCTTCACCGATATCAACCTTATGCGATTTTTCGGGTGGGTGTTGTGCATCCAATGCATGCACCTTATCCAGCTCATTTAGCCGCTCCCGGAGATGGTGATTTTCTAGTTGAAGTGAATGGTTCTCTTCCGTCAACTTTGCTACAAATCCTATAATATCCCGGAATTGCTCATGGATGGATTCTAATTGCTGTTCAAAATCCATTACTCTATCGAGAAAGTTCCCTTCTTTCAACTTGTTCACCTCGTTATTTCGTCAATTGAGCAATCGTTTCTTCACGACCTGCTATTTCTTCCCAAGCATATTCTAATGTTTGCTCATGCTCAGTCAAACTGACTTGTAAAACCCTTTCCAATAAATTTAACCCGACTACTTTTCCTGGACCTTCCGGCGTTTGAACTTTTTCGCCAATGTCCGGCATGAGCTCTTTCGCTTTTTCATACTCGTCATTCTCATACTTCAGGCAACACATGAGACGACCACATAGCCCTGAAATTTTCGAAGGGTTGAGGGAAAGATTTTGATCTTTCGCCATTTTAATCGAGACAGGCTCGAAATCCCCTAAAAATGTCGAGCAGCAAAGCATTCTGCCACAAGGTCCAATACCGCCAAGCATTTTTGCCTCATCCCTTACGCCGATTTGCCTCAATTCAATCCGAGTCCTAAAAATAGCGGCAAGGTCTTTGACAAGATTTCGGAAATCAACTCTTCCTTCAGCAGTAAAATAAAAGACAATCTTATTCCGGTCAAATGTATATTCAACGTCCACCAGTTTCATTTCCAATCCGTGCTCACGGATTTTATCTACGCATTTTTCAAAAGCTATCTCTGCTTCGAGACGATTCTCTTCGACAATCACCTGATCCTCAACGAGCGCTTTGCGTATGATTTTTTTTAATGGTAAGACGATATCATTTTCTTCAACTTCTCTCACATGACTTGCAACTTTACCATATTCGATGCCACGTGCTGTTTCTACGATAACATAATCCCCTACATTAAGTAGATAATCGAGTGGATCGAAATAATATATTTTACCCGCTTTTTTAAAGCGGACACCTACAACTTTATACAAGCGTTAACCCCTCCTGCAAATTGAGCACCAATTGTTCCATCAAAAGGGTGCGGTTCATATTGCCTTTTAACTTCTTTTTCGCCTGTAAAACCGCTTCCATATTTTCAGATAATCGGCTATAGGTCATTTTCATCGACATATTGTTGAAAACTTGTTGCTGGTCAGGGAAAGTCAATGTTGACGGTAATCCCGCCTTTATCGCAACGATATCACGGAAGGCATAGAGAAGCAAATCTAGACCCATTTCAATATCTTCTCTTTCCTTCAATGTTGACACCCATTCCGATTGGATGAACAGAAGCGCCTCATTTACATTGCGATCCGATGCTTCAATCAATTTTAACACTGTTTTTCTAATGTGTGCAAACTGATCTTCCTGAGCAAGTTCATTTGCCTGCTCAATATCCGCAGTAATTGAAGTTACTGAAGCCGCCATCGATGCTGTAATGCCACGTCTTACAAGCTCTTCTATCATATCCTCCCTCTGCGGAGAAAGAAAGTTGATCCGCTGACACCGAGATTGAATTGTAGGAAGGATCGTTTGGTATGAATTTGTTGTAAGAATTGCTGTCACTTCGCCATCTGGCTCTTCCAAAAATTTAAGCAATGTATTTGCAGCAGCCGTATTCATTTTCTCAGCTTGTGTAATGATATATATTTTTCTACCTGCCTCGTATCCTTTTTTCGTCATTTTCATAATTAATGAAGACATCTGTTCTTTTTTAATATCTTGTCCATCTGGTCGAACAATCGTAACGTTCGGATGAATACCTGTTTCAATTCTTCGGCAAGAAGGGCATGTTTCACATGGAACACCTTCTGTAGGCTGTCCACATAAAAGCAGCTTGGAAAAATAAATTGCAGCCTCCTCTTTTCCTGTTCCTGCTTCTCCATCGAATAGGTAAGCATGGGCAATCCGATTATTAAGAAAAGAAGTGCGTAGCCGATCAATCGCTACTTTTTGACGGGATTGAATATCTCTTTTCCTATTTTCCAAGCTGACACCTCCTCTTTGTTGTAAAAAAACCGTGTTTATCAAAAACACGGGTCATGTATATAAATTAATAAGAAGCCCTTTGATTTCACCAATTTTATCTAATAAATCAATTGATGTTTGCTCTTCATTCAACAAGGCTTCCGCCAATTCGATAAGTTTCTCATCAATTGTTTGGACAATTTTCAGTCTGCGGCCTTCTCCATATTGATTCCAAGTATGGGATTGTTTCAAAGACATCCCTGATTCTACAGCCTCTTGTAAAAAGCGACGGACAAGCATTTTAAATTTAGCCATATCTCTCAAATTACGAGAACGGGCAAGTCGATCTCCAGCAGTAGAAATATCACCTAATAGTCTTGTAATTTGCTCGCCATGAAGGCGCTCGCCATGTTTCAGTACCATGTTGCCGAATTTTGCACCATTCTGCTGCGACCGTAAAGGATCATTCCTCAATTTCTCCATGCCGGTCCGATAATCGCTATTTACTTTCATTTCCATTCACCTCATTCATCAAAAATGATGAAATTGTTCAATTGGAAGAACAAATACTGTCGCCCCGCCAACTTCTACTTCCACCGGATAAGGGATATAAGAATCCGCATTTCCACCCATCGGAGAAACTGGTGCTACCATCTGATCCCGTGAACGACAATTTTCCCTTATAAGCTCCATTGCCTTTGGCACTAAGCTATCATCTGTCCCGATTAAAAAAGTTGTGTTTCCAGATCTAAGAAATCCTCCGGTACTCGCTAATTTTGTTGCCCGGAAGTCATTCTTCGTTAAAGCCGCAGATAATCGGTTGCTATCTTGGTCCTGTACAACTGCCACAATCAATTTCACGGTAATCTCTCCTTTTTAATCATTTTATGTTAACGATAGTAATTTAGAACTGTTATTAAAGTGGAGTAACTCGCTCCTTCTTTAAGTCACTGCAAGAGGCAGCAGCTCCTCGGGTCGTTTCAGACTTAATAGTAAAGGCATAAAGCGCCTTTATTTTAAGTCTTCCAACGCCTGTCGGAGCTATACGCCTCCCTTCGCTTTTGTTTATTATATCATGATTTTCACTCTTGGTTGAGTTGGGCACTTATGATTTTCCATACGTTTTCTGTTACTTCTAATAACGGTTTTGTAGCGTCTACTGAGATGATGCGCTTTGGATATTGTTTTAACAGCTTTTGATAGCCTTCGTAGACGTTTTTGTGGAAGCGCATGCTTTCGTTGTCCAAGCGGTTTTGTTCACGTGCCTCGTTTTTACCAATTCTTTGCAGCCCTTCTTCCGGAGTGATGTCAAAGTATATTGTCAGATCCGGCATTGTGCCATCAATTGCAAAAGCATTGATGGACATGACTTCATCCATTCCTAATCCACGCCCCATTCCTTGATAGGCAAGCGAGCTGTCAACAAAACGATCGCAAAGGACGATTTTTCCTTCTTGCAATGCCGGCAGAACTTTTTCTGCCAAGTGCTGTCTGCGCGCAGCGGCATATAGCAAGGCCTCTGTCCGGCTATCCATTTCTTGATGTTCATTATCCAATATGACATTCCGAATTTTTTCAGCTATCCGGATGCCACCTGGTTCTCTAGTTGCTACGACTGAAACACCCTTCTCTTCCAACCTCTTTACTATTTCGCCAAGCACAGTTGTTTTTCCTGCACCATCCGGCCCCTCAAAGGTAATAAATACCCCATTTTTCAACATGATATGCCTCCATCTATAACGGCTACTTCTATTTGCCGCTCTTCTATTCGAATAGCTCCCTGAAACTTCGCCTGTAAACGAAGATACTGTTCGAGCCTTTTAATATGTTTTTCAGTTACCCTTTCACCACCAATTAATAAAGGGATGCCCGGCGGATAAGGAATAATCGAGGATGCAGCAATACAGCCTTCCGCTTGGTCCATTGGGCGCCATTCCTTTTTCATACCGTTCAACTCTTGAATCGGGTAAGACAGTGTGGAAATGCCTTCATCTAATAAAATAACCTCCGCCTCTTCTTCCATATCTTTTTCATTTAATCGGCGGACTGCCCTTTTAATCCTTTCCACGCTTTCTTCATACATGTAATTTGTCTTCTCTTTCAATAATGGCAAGACGAGCAACACTTGAAACGGGTCCGCAAGCTCAGCGAAAATGCCTTGCTTTTCAAACTCTGATAGGATAGAAAACCCTGAATATCCCTTTTTGCGGATCAATAATTTTAATGGATCGTCGGTCTCGACCACCTCAATATTCTGTAGTTCGCGCAATTTGTCTATAAAAAACTTCCGTGTATTCATGAAATACCTTTCATCCTCAAGTGTATAGGATTGCACATATGCACGCGCATCATCTAACGATGCCATTAATAAATAGGAAGGACTGCTTGATTGAAGCATCGTTAAATAATGTGCAATTCTATCAACCGATACTATATTTGACTTCACATGTAAATAAGATGCCATCGTCATCGCGGGCAATGTCTTATGTGCGGAGTGGACAACGACATCTGCCCCGGCCTCCAAAGCAGAATCCGGAAATGATCGACCAGCGATAAAGTGCGCTCCATGCGCCTCATCTACGAGTACCGGAATAGAACGTTCATGGCAAAGTTCAATAATCTTTCGAAGTCCTTCACCCACTACACCATAATAAGTAGGGTACGTTAAAACAATTCCTTTCGCATCTGGATATGCTACTAATGCCTCTTTTACTTGTGATAGCGTCAGTATACCCGGTGTCCGTGTATATTCATCCCACGGAGGAGAAAGTAGCACAGGACGAGCGCCTGTTAATTCAATCGCATTGAAAATTGACTTATGTGCATTGCGCTGAACAATAATCGTATCATTCGCTTGGCAAGTAGCATAGATCATCGCCAAATTCCCTACCGTAGAACCGTTGACAAGAAAAAAACTTTGGTTGGATTGATAAAGTGTTGAAAGAAGTTCTTCAGCTTCCTGGATAACGCCTTCTGGCTCATGGAGGTCGTCCAATCCGGACAATTCTGTAACGTCATAAGTTAAAGCTTTTCCCAATTCATCCGGCAAGTCTGATAGAAGACCATGCTTGTGCCCTGGTACGTGAAATGATATTGGTTCCTGACTCTTAAAAGTTTGTAAAGCCCGCACAAGCGGACGGTTCTCTTGCTTCATTTTAACGTTCCACTTCCTTTACGCACTTCCTATTATAGAGGAGGAAGTATAAAAAGACACCGGAAATCTCCGGTGTCACAGACTGTAGACAAAGTATCTTTTTACTTTGTCTACAGTCTTTTAAGGTTTGTAGTCATGAGATAGGTGTTTGCCCAGCTTGGCTTGAAAACGCTTGTCAAGGAAGGCAACCTAAGAACGCCACGTCCTAGAGGTGCCCTAATTTCTGCAAAGAACGCAGAAATACGGCAAATCGAACCCCTCGCCGTTCGATTGGCAACGGTTGCATGACTCGCTTCCTGTGAGCCCGCGTGAAGTCGAGCGAAGACCCGAATAGAACTTAAGGTTCATGAGGGGACGAGCGAGACGAGCAACGCAGTATGCGAGCGTTTGTCAACAAGCTGAGACACCGGAATAATGGAGAAACCAGTGGAGCTGTAGGAAACTCCGATCATCGAATTTCCAGCGAAATTGATTGATCTTTGTTCAGTCCATGCTGGAAGCAGTCCTTCATTCTCGGTAAGCTTGCTATAGACAGTCTCCCATTGTTCGTTCAGATAGTCGCTGCCGACCTTTACTGCAGCAGCGTAAATATTGATGCTGTTCAAAATCTGAATTACTTGCTGTTCGATGAGAGGTGCAGTCGGCATGCCCGGAGAAGGTTGAAAATAAACGGCAATTTCGCCATTTCGATGCTTTTCTGCAATTCCTTTCTCTAACATCACAATGCCTTGCACCTCCTGGTCGGTCAACAGCTCTTTCGCTTCATTGGCAGGAACTAATTCATAGGAAATCATCTCATCTACCATAAGGCGTTGCACAATATGCTCGGAGAAAGCGGTTTGTTCTTCGTCAACAAACGCTATGCGATACCACTCCCCTTAATTCTTCGGACCGTATATTACGAGGAACCTAATGCTCCTACCATTCTATAATGAACTAAAGGAACTCTTTCCACAATGAGGAAAGAAAAGTCTTTCTTGCATTCAGGAGAATACATAAGAGCTTCTATAACCATTTTTGTTGTGATAGATAATAAGGTCTTATTTAACTATCCGTAAAACAATGTAATTACGATTCAACATGAATATAATTCAGCCCCCTATAAATTTATTCCTTTATAAATGCAGGGTTCAAAAAAGAAAAAGATTTGTTAGGTCGCAAAACTATCGAAGGAAATGAAATAGACAAATCAAAAGTTTGCTTATTAAACGCACAAAAAAAGCCATTCCCCACAGGGAATGGCCTTTGCCTGGCGACGTCTTACTCTCACAGGGGGAAGCCCCCACTACCATCAGCGCTGAAGAGCTTAACTTCCGTGTTCGGGATGGGAACGGGTGTGACCTCTTCGCTATCGCCACCAGACTATGTGAATGATTTTGTTCATTCAAAA
>NZ_JBBCZC010000072.1:0-9635 GCF_037144575.1 Sporosarcina sp. USHLN248 | reverse complement strand
AAAGCTCCCCGAATGCCGCAAAAACTTCCCGCCGCGCATAAACTCCCAGAGGAACGCAAAAACTTCCCGCCCCGCTCATAAACTCCCCGCCGAACGCATAAAAGCTTCCCACGACGCAAAAGCTCCCCGAATACCGCAAAAACTTCTCATGCCGCGCATAAACTCCCAGAGGAACGCAAAAACTTCCCGCCCCGCTCATAAACTCCCCGCCGAACGCATAAAAGCTTCCCACGATGCAAAAGCTCCCCGAATGCCGCAAAAACTTCCCGCCGCGCATAAACTCCCAGAGGAACGCAAAAACTTCCCGCCCCGCTCATAAACTCCCCGCCGAACGCATAAAAGCTTCCCAACACGCATAAATCCCCTCACAAACGCATAAACATCTTCAGCAGACGCATAACTTTTCCATCGCTCAGGACTTTATTTGTCAAAAGCATTGATCGCGCCATGAAAGCTTCAAAGAATTAAAAGCAACCCGCGAACAAGCAAAAAAAGTGTGACTTCTTATTCTATTGGCAAGACTGCGTTGATATAATAGACCAATAGAGAAAAGTAAAAGAAACGAGGCGAGTGGAATGAGAAAAAACAGTGCTATCATTTTCTTCCTATTGGTCACTATTTTTTGCATCGGAAGTACAAAAGCGAGTGCGGAAGTAAAGAATAGTCAGCGTTATGTAGGTCTGCATGACAGAGTGCTGCCAATTGAGGATATTCGCGTAATCGATGGAGATACGAAAGTTCCACTCGCAGAAATCGCCAAATTTCTTTATTTGCCTGTCACTGTGGAAAATGGAGCAACAGTCATTAATAAACGCGGCAAACAATTTGTGTTTGATCCAAAAACAGGGGAGACGATACAGGATGGGAAAGTGTTGTCCTGGGCTCCGTTTATTGAAGAAGATGGGACAATATTCATTAGCGTTAAGTATATTTCACGCGAAATCGGCTTTAAAATAGATTACTTGAAAAAGCAACAAACAATTAGGATTTACCGAGATGATTATGAGCATATGAGTCGTGAACTGTTTGAAAAAATGGTGATCGATTTAATTGAGGAAAAACTGACAAATCAAGAGACATCCGAAAAGTTAGAGGAGCCTGAGCTGAATTATGAAAAGGCGATTGTCTATTTAACATTCGATGATGGGCCGAATCAATTTACGACAATCAATAATGAAACTTTGAAAAATTATGGAGTACAGGCAACTTTCTTTTTCCTTGGAAAGCAAATGCAAGCTAACGAAAAAATTGTTAAGACAGTCGCTAAAGACGGTCATTATATCGGCACCCATAGTATGACGCATGATAAAAACTTAGTTTATAAATCTACCGAGGCATTTATACAAGAGATGAATGAAGGTAGGGATTTGATTAAGCAAATGACCGGCAACGATGCAAAACTGTTGCGCGTTCCATATGGCAGCGTGCCGCACGTCACTCCAGAAATGGAAAAGGAACTCATTAAGCACGGCTATAAAATGTGGGATTGGGATGTAGATTCCAACGACTGGAGGTATACGGTCGAACAAGCAAATCAAATTTTCAATAATGTGAAGCGTGACGTCACCCGTGCCTATCAATCCGGCGACCGCCATATCGTTGTTCTTATGCACGATAGAATCCAAACGACGAAAGCTTTGCCTGAAATTATTGAATGGCTCCAAGCGGAAGGGTATATGCTGCAATCTTATAATCCTGACGAACACATCTCTCAAAATTTCTTGCGTGATACGTTATTATAAAACCGCCTACACGGGCGGTTTCAGCTTGTTGACAAACGCTCGCATACTGCGTTGCTCGTCTCGCTCGTCCCCTCATGAACCTAAGTTCTATTCGGGTCTTCGCTCGACTTCGCGCCTTGTCTGACAAGCGTTTTCAAGTCAAGCTGGGCAAACACCTATCTCATGACTACAAACCTTAAAAGGACTGTAGACAAAGTAAAAAGATACTTTGTCTACAGTCTGAAACCGCCTACACGGGCGGTTTTATAGTGTAAACAATAATATTTAACAGATCCTCGTCGAAGTCTTTCTGTATGGATTGGCTTGAAGTTGTGGAACAATCGCTTGCAACTATATCCATTTAGGCTATCCGCTCGACCTCACGCCTCTTCCGCTCCACCTCCTCCTTGCAACGCTCAAACCCACACACCCGCTCGACCCCACCAACCAACTACCCACCCCTCCTACTACTCCGTCAAAAACCACCCCTGCACCACCTTAAAATCCTCAGGTTCCAATAACCTACCGATAGATAGCTATATTCACCCACACCCGAAAAAATGTTATATACCGAAACGCCTAACATTAAATTCCTTCTTCCCTCCCTTTGAACGATTTTTCCGAAAAGTCTATAAAATAGGTGTCTGTCACTATTTTCAAACTATTCTTTATGTGCTATCTTTTGAGATGCATGTTCTACTAAAATGATAAAAGGGGGAAAGGGAATTTGAAGAATCATAACTTCGCAAAGCTGTTCAGCTCGTTCTTAGCATTTGTTATGGTGCTTTCGTTGCTTATGCCTTATTCTGCACATGCGAATTCGATCGATGAAATCGATGGGCAAGCGGTGGAAACGGAAACGTTAAAAACGAAGCCATTTAAACAGAACAGCCAGGATGAAAGCATCTTGCAACAAAAAGCGGCTATCGCGGAACAGCTATCTGTCTTAGGCGGGGAAGCAAGGCTACATGACGACCTTAAAAATGTTACGGGCAGCCAAGAGGTTCCAATCATCATCCACTTTTCAGAGCGTTCCGTAGGGCTTGAAACGGGAATTAAAAAGTTGGCTGGGAAAACAATTTCAAGCACAGAAGCGAATCAAGTGAAGCAAAAAGTCCGTAACCAACAAATTTCAGCTAAAAAGGAAATGGCCATCAAAGGCATCAAATTTCAAGAAGGCTTTAGCTATGATACAGTGCTAAACGGCATTTCTGGTTCTGTCAAAGCGGACGACCTTCCTAAGCTATTAGAAGTGACAGGAGTCGTTTTGGTCGAGCCTGACACAATCGTTTACGCTCAAGCTTTAGACAAAGGATCTATCCCCAAGAAGCCTATTCCTTCTGACTCCAATCTTTCCGACAAACTGAAAGATGCTACGGTTGGCCCTGCAATGGACACAAGCATTTCATTCTTAGGAATTGAAAAGCTTTGGGCGGAAGGCTATGAAGGGCAAGGCATTAAAGTCGCGGTATTGGATACAGGAATCGATGCCGATCACCCTGACTTTAAAGGCATCTACAAAGGTGGGAAAAACTTCGTACCGCACACGGGAAATGATTATACAAGACCACGTGCTGACGACGATGCATCTGAAACATCTCCGGTAGAACGACCATCCCATCGCCCTGAATTCAACGACCGAGGAAATTCATTCTACACATCCCACGGCACTCACGTTGCCGGAACAATAGCAGCAATCGGTAACAACGAATATGGCATTAAAGGAATCGCACCTAAAGTGGACCTTTACGCTTACCGCGTCCTTGGAGCATACGGCAGCGGCGCGACTTCAGGCATTATTAAAGCGATCGACACAGCTGTCATTGAAGGCATGGACGTCATTAACCTTTCATTAGGCGGTGGCTCCAATAGCGAGACAGACGGTGCTTCTTTTGCAATTAACAACGCCATGTTAGCCGGCACAATTTCAGTTATCGCAACAGGAAACTCTGGTCCGAATCGTGGAACAATGGGCACACCATCTACTTCACGCCTCGGCATTGCAGTCGCGAACACGACAAACCCTGAAGCGCATTATGACGGGCATGTCAACATCACAGTGGGCGACTATAACTTATCAAAACAACTCAACATTATGGGAACGACATACGGACAAGACCTTTCTAAGCAACTTGACGGCGAATATGACATCGTCGCAGTGCCTAATATTGGTGCGGAAGCCGACTACGCAGGTATCGATGTCAACGGTAAAGTTGCTTTAGTTGCACGCGGCGACATTGCATTTGTTGATAAAATCGCAGCTGCGAAAAACAACGGTGCAGTCGCAATGATTGTTCACAACTTCGCGGGCGGAACGAATGCGCCTGGACCATCCGGCACATTCCTTGGAGACGATTTTGAATTCATTCCGACTTTCGATATGTCTCAAACGGACGGCGAAGCAATTCGTGCAGCACTCAAAAATGCGGAAGGCAAAATTTCATTCAGCCAGTTCAATCAAACAATAACGGCCGGGGACGAAGTGAACAACTCGAGCTCACGTGGGCCATCCACACCAAACTTTGACATTAAACCGGACGTCAGCGCACCAGGTACAAATATTATGTCTACCATTCCGATGTACAAAGCAGATTTCCCAGAAGCAGCATACGACCAAGCTTACACGCGTAAAACGGGTACTTCCATGGCAACTCCGCACGTTGCTGGAATTGCAGCATTAGTGAAGCAAGCGAACCCGAATTGGGATGCCTTCGATGTAAAAGTTGCGCTATCCAACACGGCAAAAATATTAGACACGAAGAAGTACGATGTTTTCGACCAAGGCGCGGGCCGCGTACAAGCTTATGCAGCCGCACATCCTGAAATCCTTGCCTATGCAATTGATACGGCAAACAACGATGGGGAAACAGTTGAAAACTTGAAAGGGACTGTCACATTCGGTCCGCAACCTTTAAATAACGACGTCAATGTAACGAAACAAATCTTAGTGAAAAATCATAACGGCAACGGCGGCACGTACAATGCAACCGTCGAAGTGATCAAAGGATTCGGAGATGCAACGGTCACGATCGACAAGCCATCCTTCACACTATCGAGCGAGCAGCTTCTAAATGTCACATTGAAAGCATCCAAAAATCCAAATGCTGAACATGGTGCAGAAATACTTGGTTACATCCACATTACAGGCGGCGATACGCCAGTCTCCTTGCCGTTTGCAGCGGACTTTGGCGGAGAAGCGGCTACACAGCTGAAAGATATGGAAATTACGGAAACAGACCTATCCTTCAACGGTGACGGAGTAAAAGACGAAGCGATGCTTTACTTCACAATTACAGGCGATGTCGGTCTGAACCTCATTGAAATTTGGGATATTATGGATCCTGAAGGTGGCGTTTACGGTGATGGCTACATCGGCTACCTGCATGCAGGCACTTCATTGGGCGCAGGCTCATACCAGCTCCGTATCGGCGGCACATACAAGCCGTGGAGCGATGATCCGCAAACGAAAATACCAGACGGTCTTTACACGATCGACTACACTGCACAAACAGTTTCTGGAAATCCGCCAGTGATCGGCGACTATGTAGGTCCGATTGTAGTAAAATCTGAAGCAGGTACGATTGAAGGGGCATTGGAAGGCAAAACCGTTACTGGTAAAATTGACGATGCTTACATTGGATACCAAAAAGAATTGGTTGATTATGGCCTTGGCTATGACATTAACACGAAATTGAAAGCATCTTACGAAGTGGTTGCAGAAGAGAAAGTTATAGCGTCTGGCCAAGTGAAATTGGAACAAGACGGCACATTCTCATTCGAGCTCCCTGAACTTGACAAAGCAAAGCACTCAATCATCGTGAAGTACGAAGACGCTGCTGGCAATAAAGCAGAAGAAATCGTCTATAAAGCAGGCGATCAAGTTGACGGAGCCGTCGAGTACAAGCTGAGCGATGAAAGTGTCACCCTGAAACCGAATGAAAACACGAAAATAACAGTAACTGAAACGACAACAAAGCCTGATGGTACAACAGAAGAAAAAGACGTTACTGAAGCAGCAACATTCACGTCCTCTGATGAAAAAGTTGCTACAGCTGAAAAAGGATTGATTACAGCAGTCGCTGCCGGAACAGCCGAAATCACGGTTCAATACGAAGAATTCACAGCAACGATCGCAGTGGAAGTGACTGAGGATCCGCAAGGCGAAGACAAAGTGACGTATTCCGTAAGCAAAACGAACGTCACATTAGGCGTAGGCCAGCAAGAACAGCTTTTCGTTACAGAAACAACGACAAAAGCGGACGGTACAGTCATCGAAAAAGATGTAACTGGCCAATTGTCGTACAACGTCGTCAATAATAAGTTTGCGACAATCCATAAAGGGCTCATCACGGCAAAAGCGCCTGGCAAAACGCAAGCGCGCATTATGATTCCGAATGAAGAAACAATTTATGTATACCTTGAAGTGACGGCAGTACCGCAAGACATCGTTACGTATTCTGTCAATAAAAAGAACATGACATTAGGCGTAGGCCAGCAAGAACAGCTTTACGTCACAGAAACAACAGTTAAGCCAGATGGTACGGTCATTGAAAAAGATGTCACTGGCAATCTACGCTACAACGTTGTCAACAATACGTATGCGACCGTCCAAAAAGGGCTTGTAACTGCGAGGGCGGCAGGAAAAACGCAAGTGCGTATTCAAATTCCTGATGAGGAAGCGATCTACGTCTATCTCGAAGTGACGGAATTGCCGCAAGATATTGTCACCTATACGACGAATAAAACCAATCTATCCATCGGCGTCGGTCAACAAGAACAGCTTTACGTTACAGAAACGACTGTAAAGCCGGACGGCACAGTAATTGAAAAAGACGTAACAGGCTTCGGCAAATACAATGTCATAGACAATACAGTCGCAACTGTGAAAAAAGGCCTTGTCACCGGGTTGAAAGCGGGCAATTCACAAGTTCGTATCATCATAAACGACAAAGAAACGCTGTACGTTTACGTTGAAGTGAAGCAACAACCACAAGACGTCATCTCGTACGAATTGAACCAAACAGACATGAAGCTTGAAGTAGGTCAGCAAGAGCAGTTGAAAGTAACAAAAACTACTGTAAAACCAGACGGAAGCACGACACAAAAAGATGCGACAGTAGACGCAAGATTTAACGTCGTCAACAAAGACATTGCATCCGTTCAAAGAGGGCTCGTTACGGCAAAACAAGCAGGGAAGACGCAAGTGCGCGTAGTAATGCCAGATGGCGATGTCACACTTGTCTATCTTGAGGTGACTGGCCAGTCTACACCGCCTGCAGCACCAGACGTAATTACGTACGCTGTCAATAAAACCGAAACTGCCCTCAACGTAGGTGACACCGACCAATTGACAGTAACCGAAACAACAACGAAAGCGGATGGCAATCAAACCGAAAAAGATGTTACAGCAACATCGGTATTCACGACGGCAGATCCATCCATCGCCACCGTCGAAAACGGAGTAGTAACAGCAGTCGGCGCTGGAGAAACAGCAATCACGATTACAAACGGCGGCTTTACAGCAACAGTCCAAGTGACAGTGACAGATACGTCTCAAAACACAATCACTTACGCTGTCAATCAAACCGAATTCTTCTTAACAATTGGGGAAACAGGCATGCTGGAAGTGAGTGAAGTGACGAATTATGCAGACGGAACAAACACAATGCTTGATATTACTGCTGATGCTTCTTATTCGATTGCAGATGATCGTATTGCGATCGTCGATAGAGGAACAATAATCGCTTTAAACGAAGGCCGCACAGAAATCACTGTGAAATATGGCGATTTCATAGAAGTGATCACGGTCAACGTTGCGGCAAATACTGAGCAACCAGCGAAGCATATCATTACAGAGGACAGCATCCCTTCAAAAGGTGATATCTTCATTAACCTTTCTTCATCTGAAGAAGAAATCGATGTTGAAATGAGCCAAGCAGTATTACAAGCAATCGTTGACAACAAAAATGAGCTCTTCATTCAAAAAGGCAGTGCAACATTTACTTTCGATAGAAGCGCTTTGCAGGAGTTACAGAAAACATCTTTCGGAGATGTTACAATTACGTTCGGCAGCACATACGCAACCGACAGTAACGCGGTCTCCGACGTATACACAATTGCAATTTACGATGGAACAGGTGACAGCAAGCAGTTAAACAACGGCTTCAACAAGAAAATTGAAGCAACGGTTCCTGTCGATGAGTCGAAAATCACAAAAAAAGCAAAAGTTCACGTAATGAACTACTACACAAACGAACGCGTTGAAAACAACGCAAAAGTGTATAATGGCACTGTCAACTTCAGAGCAAAAGAAGCAGGTGCGTTTTACGCGATTGCAGACTAATGAACAACAGCCTTCCTTCGATTAGCCTTCCTTCGATTGAAAGGAAGGCTGTTCTATTTTGCAATCGATAAGGGAGAGGATTAAATGCATTGCCGCATATGTAACGAACAGCTTTCGTAGTCCTTTGAATACCATCATCGCAACGTGTTTACATATGTAGTGGGAGAATTCGGCATGTGAAATGTCAATTGTTCGTATTCACAAACAGCCTCTATTGAATCGCTCTATATTTTTACAACTTCCATACAAAAGTGCAATATTAAAAAGAGCTCGGATAGAAGGACGATAGGCACGACCATATAGCTTGTAGGAACTCCTGACTTCGTCTATGGGAAACTCTACTTCGGGTAATTGTGGAAAACAGGTTTGGAATTACGACAATTAATTAGCAAATTGAATAGGATTGAGTTTATTAGTAGAAGAAAGGTGCAATAGAGTAGTAGAATGGAAGGAATAGAGTAAAGGATGTGCATCATAGATGAGTTCAAATCACAAGGCGAACGAACTCCTCCTGCAGAAATCCAATATGCAAAATTGGGGAGCAAGACGCGCAGCTCGAACGAAGAAATATAAAACAACGACGAGGAATGTGAAAGACTATATCGTTTTGGACTTTGAAACGACAGGCTTCCGAGCGGGTGCTGACCGCATCATTCAAATTGGAGCCCTAAAATTTAACAATCATGAGCAAACTGGATTGCTCAACACATTCATTAACCCTGAACGGCACATCCCTCCCAATATTACACGACTCACCGGCATCACGAATGAAATGGTCCAATGGGCTCCGACCATTGAAAACAAAATCGAAGAACTCATCGAATTCATCGGTGACTTGCCAATCATTGCCCATAACGCATCATTTGACATGGGGTTCCTATACGCACTCGAAAGCATCGAAGGCATCAAAATCCCAGAATACACCGTCATAGACACTGTCAAAATAGCACGCAAAACGATCACCGACACACCCAATCACAAACTAACAACACTAACCAAATACCTCCAATTAGAACACGACGCCCACGACGCAATCGGCGACTGCATCGCCACAGCAGCCATCTACCAATACTGCACCCAATAACCGCCCACCCGGCGGTTATTTGCATCCCCAAACGCATAAATAGAAAGAATCACGCATAAACCTCATCCCCAAACGCATAAATAGAAAGAATCACGCAAAACCCCGTCCCCAAACGCATAAATAGAAAGAATCACGCAAAACCCCGTCCCCAAACGCATAAATAGAAAGAATCACGCAAAACCCCGTCCCAAAGCGCATAAATTGAGTGAATCACGCAAAACCCCGTCCCCAAACGCATAAATTGAAAGAATCACGCAAAACCCCGTCTCAAAGCGCATAAATTGAGTGAATCACGCAAAACCCCGTCCCGCCCCGCATAACCCAAAGCAACAACTCATAAATCCTCCTCAAAACGCAAAACGGCCAACAAACGCGTATATCCCTCCCGGTAAACGCCTTCGCATCTCCTGGACCCAGCCCATCCAAATTCCCGCCAATCAACCCCTAATTTGTCAAAAGCATTCATCGCGACCCACTAAAACTTAGA
>NZ_JBBCZC010000071.1:0-9885 GCF_037144575.1 Sporosarcina sp. USHLN248 | reverse complement strand
GCCTGGAACGGAAAGCGACGGTTGTCAGGGGTTCCCCATTTATTCTCCAACCAGAAAGGGACTATCACAGAAAATCAGTTTTCACTGACTTTCTGGACAGCCCCTTTTTTCTTATGCACTAATGTGGAAGGGGAATGCACCGATGTTTGGTGATTATGCAGCAATGTTCAGCAATTACGCTGCAATTATGACCAAGGAACTATAAAGAAAGCAGCCCTTTCATTGCACTAATTTGTTCTGAAATGCGTAAATGACGGCTTGCGTCCGATCTTGCACTTCTAATTTTGACAATAGGTTGCTTACATGGGTTTTGACTGTTTTTAAAGCGATGAACAGCTCGTCGGCGATTTCCTGATTTGATTTCCCTTGTGCTAATAAAAGCAAGATCTCCAACTCGCGATCGGTCAATTCCTCATGAGGCTGCCGGTCATTGCCTGAACGCATTTTTTGCATCATTTTGCTCGTCACTTCAGGCTCCAAAACCGTTTTGCCGCTCAAAGTTTCCCGGATGGCTTCAGCGATCCTTTTGGCATTTGATGTTTTTAATATGTAGCTGATCGCACCTGCTTCCAAGGCTGGATATACTTTATCATCGTCTAAGAAGCTTGTAATAACCATAATTTTCGCTTCGGGCCACTGTTTAATAATTTCTGCAGTAGCTTCGGCGCCGTTCATTTCCGGCATGACCATATCCATTAATATGATGTCGGGTTTTAATTCCAACGCTTTTTGAACAGCTTCACGGCCGTTCGTCGCTTCTCCAACTACTTCCATATCCTGTTGCGTGCTTAAATAGGCAGATACGCCAATTCGCACCATTTCATGATCATCCGCCAACAATATCCGAATCATCGACTTCCTCTCCTTTCTTAGCAGGCAATTTTACTTCAACGATCGTTCCTTGTGAGGGGACGGAAACAATTTTGCAAGTGCCGCCAATTTCAATTGCGCGTTCCTTCACATTTTGCAATCCGTATGAGCCGCCTTTGCTGTCACCATCTTTAAAGCCGACGCCGTTGTCTTGTATGCGTAAAATGGCCAATCCATCGCGTTCGACAAATAATATTTCAACTTCTGTCGCTTGCGCATGTCGCAATGTATTCGACAAGGTCTCTTGTGCAATGCGGAAAAGATGGTCTTCTGCTCCTTTTGACAAAGTCACATCTTCCAAACGGAACCGGATATTGAAGTTGACTTTCTCTTTTAATTCGATTAAAAGCTCTTCCAATCCATCGGTTAGTGATTTGTTGTTCAAAGCTGCTGGCCGCAAGTGAAGGAGCAAAGCCCGCATTTCAAGCTGCGCCTGCTGTACCATCCTTTCTACTTGAAGCAATGGCCGGTAATTTTGCTCCGATTCATCACTTTGTTCCGTAATGGCTGACAACAGCATTGAAGCTGCAAATAGCTGCTGCGAAACAGAATCATGCAACTCCCTTGCAAGTCGTTGCCGTTCTTGTACGAGCCGTTCTTGAATAAGCTTATCTTGTGCTTCTGCCCTTTCATCTGTAATCCTCTGTAAACTCTTTCTTTGAGTGATGAGCACATTTGAGACGTTTTCTAGCGTTCGGTCGATTCTCGGAGAAAGCGTCTTATTTGTTTGTAAAACTTGCTCGGTCTCAATCAAACTCGTAAGCTGTTTTTCAAAAGCATTCTCTTTTGAACGGCCAATTGCACCCATCCAAAAAGCGATGATCCAACCTAATAAGAAAGAGGTTACGACAATCCATATGCCAAGAGGGACGTTCGCATACTCAATTTGATAAAAAACGGTATAGCTTTCTTTTAGCGGCAAATCTAATAAAAGATAAAAATAAACAGCTGTAATGCTTATGAAAAGGATAGATAAAGAGATGCCGCGTCCAAATAATGCTTTCATTTCCGCGTCACCTCAATATCTCCAATCCAAGTCGATAGGGAAATAATTAACTCTGCACCGTCATAATTCGGGTGGTCATAGCCATCTTTGTAATGAAGTGTTTCATTGATCATTCGCTTCGGGCTTATATCAAAAATTTTTGCCTCTCCTAAAAGTGTTGTGTAATGGATGCGCACTGGAATTTCATAAGGCAAGTCTATTTTTATTCGCCCGAAACCTTGACGTATGGCAATAAGAGAAGTGCCTTTCGGCAATACGGTTTCAGTCGCATCAACGGAAATATCTCCGAAAAATCCTTGTATGTGAATGTCTTCCCATTCATAGGAAGAAAACGGTGATGTTTGGACGGAAAACAATTTATTTTTCCATATGCCATTCGGTGTTGGCGCTTGGAAATCCTTTAATGGCCGCATAATCGTTTCAGCAGGAATGCCTTTCCACATATTGATTAGCAGATAGACAAGACCAGCGAATATGAGCAGGCGAAGGCTCCATAGTGTAATAAGTGCCATAAATACAAAAAAGAGTCCTGTAAACGTCATCCATTTGGAGCGTTTTTTAAAACCGTAATAAGTGAGTCCGGCACCTAAAAGGAGGAAAATGATATTGCCGTTCGCTAAAAAAACGGATTCGAAAAAAATGATCAACAAAAAAGCGATCAGCCAAAAGGTTATTTTATTTGTATTTGACTGTTTCATTTAAAATCCCCCTTCTTGATGTCGGAATGAGCGTAAGGTGATAGGTCACAATTGGATGCTGATGGTGTACCGTTAAAAAGTATTCTGCGCCGGAAAAATTGTGTGGTGCACTGAGAAACTCATGTTCTACGACAATAAAACAGTTTGTCGCTCCAATAAATCTAGTATTACGATAGAAAAACATATGTAGCGTCAAAGCATTTTCTACGCAAAGCTGCATGTAGCGCCAGTAAAATGAGCTTTGCGCCAGTAAAAGCATTTTCTGCGCCAATAAAGCCACATTTCGCGCCAGAAAAGCTACATATTACGCCAATAAAATCGCGTCCTACGCCAGAAGAACATCATGCCACGTCAATAAAACCTTGTTTTATGCCAGTAAACATGCGGTCCGTGCTTGGATACAGAGATAATACGTCTGTTTAGTCACGGATCGCATGTAAGGGTATCTAACTATGCATCATAATATGGGCCTGATTCGATTTTACACTACTTCGTCTTGTTTTGCGGCATTTTTCTCAAGTGCTTCTAAACGAAGTTCCATTGAAGAACTTTCGTATTCTTTTGTAGTCTCACCGCCTAAGTTTTCGATATACGTTTTCATTTCTTCCGTGCCAGCCATTGGCTTGTCTCCACGCTCTGGGGAAATGAATTTATCCATCCGGCGATGGGCTCGCGTAACGTTCTCTTTGCCCATTAATTGCAGCTGTCGCACTTTCATGTCTTTCACTTTATGCTTCATCTCTTCAAATTTCCGTTCTAACACAATTAGTTCGTTCGTAGTTTCAGTAATGCTTTTGGTGATTTCCATGCTTCTGCGTTCGTAAGCGTCAACTTCATCTTGTGCGAAAGCAGATAGATCTTCTTCTCCCGCATTTTTTGCAATTTCAAGCTGCTTTCTGCGTTTATCAGCCATAGCATCGGCTTCTGCCAATTCTTTTTGAAGTTCTTCTTTCAGTTTAATTTGACGCTCAAGCAGTTTGCCTACAGAAGAAGTCTGTTTTTCCGCTTCGCGAATGTATTGATTCAACATTGCGATAGGGTTTTTGTTTTCTTTATTGTCAAGAACTGTGTGTAAATCTGCTTGAATTGTGTACTTTAATCGATTCCAAAGTGAGTTCATATTGAATTCCTCCTTATTTTGTCAATTCATCCCATTGGCGTTCAAAGTTAACGAATGGATCGTCAGATTGAGTAATGATTTTTTCACTTTCTGTGTCATTCCATTTGCGCCATACATAGTAAACACCCAACAATGCAATAATGCCGATGAATGCTGGAATGTTCGTAACTGCCGTCAATAATCCGATGACGAGGACAGTGCCCCAGAACAGTTTAAGAAACGTTGAATCGCTCTTTCTGTAATAATGTAAACCTGCAAATGCAATTAAGGCGGAAATGGCAAGACCGATCATCGATCCAATATTCGTAAGAACAACGATCGCTGCCACTATGCCGATAATTGCGAGACCAAATTTCTTCATATTGTTGTTCCTCCCTTCAATGTATCTATAGCATACGTTGTTTTCTTTTATCTCCAAACGGGCGGAGAACGGATTTTACACTAAGACTTGAGACGTATGTCTATATTTTTGGGGGAGTAGACGAGAGATCGGGTGGCCTGCATATTCTTTCAATCGGTTATGGCTGTGGATTAAGCGGTTTACAGGTTAACAAGCGTTTCTCCTGCATGATCCATCGGTAACGTTGATGGTTCAAGCGGTTCAAGTGTGAAATCGAGTGCATGCGAGGTAAAATCGGGCGGTTGGCCCATTATACCAATCGGTTGAAGCAATCGATCAATCATGCCGCCTGCATAATCGATCGATGGTGCCTCCATATCGGGTGCAGGTCGGTTACTACCGACGGTTGTTTGATCGTTCCAAATATACAAGATCAGTAGCTTAGATACATTGATCGTTCCATGTGCATAATCGAGCGAAAGCGTCGCCGCAGCGAGCTGTGCATACAAATAATTCTAATTACGTTAAACATCAATTATCTCGATTCTTGTTCGCTAAATATAGCACTTTCGCACTCAATGATTAGTAGATTTTGATAGCGCTTTCATGTAAAATGACAATATATAAGAAATGTCATTTAATTCAGAGAATAGGGTGAGGGTATGAGAGAAGTTGTTATAGTGGAAGGGGTTCGGTCGGCTGTTTGCAGAAGAAAGGGCAGTTTTTCTTTATATCGGCCGGATGAATTGGCTGCAGTTGTCATAGATGAATTGGTGAAGCGGGCGGGAATAGAAAAGGGTAAAGTGGAGGATGTCATTTTAGGCTGTGTAACGCAATCGGGTGAGCAGGGCGGCAATATTGCGCGGACAGCTGCTTTAATTGCGGGTTTTCCGATCCATGTGCCGGGTGTAACGATTGACCGGCAATGCGGTTCGAGTCAGCAAGCTGTCCATTTTGCTGCACAGGCAATTTTGTCAGGTGATATGGATATCATCATTGCTGGTGGGGTTGAAAGTATGACAAGGGCGCCTATGTTTTCGAATATCGGCGATGCAAAGCCAAGCAGCAAGTTGACTGAGCAATATGAAATTATTAATCAAGGACTTTCTGCGGAACGTATTGCAAAACAATGGGGGTTTAGCAGGGAAGAGTTGGACAACTATGCATATGAAAGTCATCAGAGGGCGATCCGGGCCATCGAAGAAGGCAAGTTTGCAGAGGAAATCGTTCCTGTACAAGTTGTCCGTGAAGATGGCGAGGTAAAAGTCATTGCAACAGATGAAGGTCCACGCCCTGATTCGACACCGGAAGCACTTGCTGGATTGCGGACAGTGTTCGATGAAAATGGCGTCATTACAGCTGGCAATGCAAGCCAGATGAGTGACGGAGCTTCTGCAGTATTGCTCATGTCTCGAGAAAAAGCGGATGAGTTAGGTGCAAGGCCGATCGCCCGCATTGTTGCGCGCTCTGTAGTCGGTTCGGATCCGACATTAATGCTGACTGGTCCGATTGAAGCGACTCGAAAGGTTTTAGTGAAGGCGGGGCTGACAATTGAAGATATGGATACATATGAGGTCAATGAAGCATTTGCGCCTGTCCCGCTCGCATGGCTGAAAGAAACGAACGCAGATCCTGAAAAACTGAATCCGAACGGGGGAGCTATTGCATTAGGCCATCCGCTCGGCGCAACAGGCACGAAGTTGCTTGTATCGATGATCAATGAATTGCAAAGAACGGGCGGTCGATATGGTTTGCTTGCCATTTGCGAAGGAATGGGAATGGCGAACGCGACAATTGTTGAACGTTTATGAAAAATGGGGGCTATGAGATGGAAATCAATGAAGTGATCGCAATTGTAACGGGTGGAGCTTCCGGTCTTGGAGAAGCGACAGTAAGACGCATTGTTGCCAACGGCGGAAAAGCAGCCATATTTGATATGAATGAAGAGAGAGGCGCTGTGTTGTTGTCTGAATTGGGTGATGAACATGCTTACTTTCTGAAAACAGACGTTGCGAACGCTGAGGAAGTGGAGCGGAATGTGAAAAAGGTAGTAGATAAGTGGGATTCAGTCAATGCACTCGTCAACTGTGCGGGCATAGCTACGCCGGGGAAAGTCGTATCGAAGGGTGGTCCAATGGCGCTTGAGCGATTTGAGCAAGTGATTCGTGTAAATTTGACGGGCACATTCAATGTCATTCGAGTAGCAGGCGCTGCGATGCAAAAAAATGAGCCGAATTCGGACGGCGAGCGTGGGGTTATTGTCAACACAGCTTCGGTAGCTGCTTTCGAGGGACAAATCGGGCAAGCGGCTTACAGTGCATCGAAAGGGGGAGTTGTCGGAATGACGTTGCCGATTGCGCGGGAATTTGCGCCATATGGCATCCGTGTGATGACAATTGCACCCGGGCTTGTTGAAACGCCATTGTTCGGAGGTCTGCCTGAGCAGGCAAGGGCATCTTTGGAGGCGTTGACATTATTCCCGAATCGGCTCGGAAGGCCGGAAGAATATGCGAAATTGGTCGAAAGCATCGTAACGAATCCATTATTGAATGGCGAAGTAATCCGATTGGATGGCGCAATTCGGATGCAGCCGAAATAAGGGGGATTAGAAAATGGCTCGCTATCGATATGAAACGGATGAGCATGAATTATTTCGCAGCACACTAAAGAAATTTTTGGCGAAAGAAGCGATCCCTCATTATGAGGAATGGGAGAAAAAAAGGCTCGTTCCGGTTGAGTTTTGGAGGAAGTTGGGGGAAATGGGCTTTCTCTGTCCGCAAGTCGAAGAAAAGTATGGGGGACTTGGCTTGGATTTTAGTTATGGCGTCATTATCGGGGAAGAGATGGAGCGGGTCGGCGCGGGGTTGACAGGCGTTGGTTTGCATAATGACATCGTCGTTCCTTATATTGAGGCGTATGGAACAGAAGAGCAAAAGGAAAAATGGTTGCCTGGGTGCATTACAGCAGATTTCATCACAGCTGTAGCAATGACGGAGCCTGGTACAGGGTCGGATTTGGCCAATATCCAAACGACTGCGTTGAAAGATGGCGATTATTATATTGTGAACGGGCAAAAGACGTTCATTACAAATGGTGTGAACGGAAATTTGTTTTTAGTTGCTGTCAAGACAGACCCGAAAGCACAGCCGAAGCATAAGGGCGTCAGCTTGCTCATCATAGAGGAAGGGACCACGGGTTTTACAAAAGGAAGAAAGTTGGACAAGGTCGGCATGCATTCGCAAGATACTGCAGAGCTGTATTTTGAGGATTGCAGAGTTCCAGTAGAGAATTTAATAGGGGAGGAAGGAAAAGGCTTCCGTTATTTAATGGAGAAGCTTCAGCAAGAGAGGTTGGTCGTTGCGATTGCAGCCCAAACTGCAGCGGAAGATATGCTTGAATTGACGATCGATTATGTGAAGTCACGAAAAGCATTTGGAAAGCCAATCGCAACATTTCAAAATACACAGTTTAAAATTGCCGAGATGGCAACGAAAATTGAATTAGGGAAAACTTTTCTGGAATCGCTGATTGAGGACCATTTAGCAGGCAAAGATGTCGTTACGAAAGTGTCTATGGCGAAGTATTGGATTACTGAGACGGCGCGGGATATTTCTATGGAATGTATGCAGTTGCATGGCGGCTATGGTTATATGGAAGAGTATAAGATTGCAAGAAGATATCGAGATATTCCCGTTTCATCCATCTACGCTGGAACGAATGAGATTATGAAGGTGATCATTGCCAAAAATTTAGGGCTGAATGATGGGGAATAAATGGCTATGGCCATGCATAACTTGGAATGGTCTGACAGGGAGAAGGCCTGCGTTGCTGGCAATTAGTGAGTGGTTGTACATGCTTTACAAAATATAGGAATCAAAAGGGGAGCGGTTAATATGATGCAAACACCATTGTTACTATCTTCTTTCATTAAAAGGGCTGAGCAATTTTTTCCGGATAAACTGATTATCTCAAGGACTGGCCCAGATACGATTCACCGTATTCCGTACCGTGATTTTGCGAAGCGGACACGGAAACTGTCAAATGCTTTAACAAAGTTGGGAATGACAAAGGGGATGAAAGTCGGTACGTTCGGCTGGAACCATCACCGCCATCTTGAGGCGTATTTCGGCGTGCCGAGCACAGGGGCAGTGCTTCATATGGTGAATATCCGCCTATCTCCGGAGCATATTGCTTATGTCATTAATCATGCGGAAGATAAAATCTTACTCGTGGATGATAATTTATTTCCGCATCTTGAAAAGCTTGCTCCACTTTTGAAGACTGTGAAGCATTATATCATTATGGGAGATAGCAAGGAAATTCCCGAAACGTCGTTGGAAAATGTCTATTCTTATGAAGCGTTGTTAGAGGAAGCTTCCGATCAATTCGAGTACCCGGAAGATTTGGATGAAAACGAGCCAGCGGGAATGTGCTATACATCTGCAACGACCGGCAATCCGAAAGGTGTCGTATATAGCCATCGCGGCATCGTCCTGCACAGTTATGCATTAGGGCTCGCGGATGCGATGGGCATGAAGGAATCTGATGTTGTCATGCCAGTTGTGCCGATGTTCCACGTAAATGCTTGGGGTATGCCATTTGCAGCGGTCTTTTTCGGCTCAACACAAGTATTGCCTGGACCAGGTTTCACTCCGCAGCTACTGTTGGATTTAATTGAAAAAGAGAAAGTGACGATTACAGCGGGTGTACCGACAATTTGGCTTGCTGTATTGAAGGAACAAGATGAGAATCCGAGGGACCTTTCTTCATTACGGGCAATCGTCTGTGGTGGTTCGGCTTCGCCAAAAGGGTTGATCCGAGCGTTTGAGGAAAGGCATGGCGTGCCGTTTATCGTTGGTTATGGAATGACTGAAACTTCTCCGCTCGTCAGTCTATCCGTCTTCACGTCAGGCATGGAAGAATTGACGATGGATGAAAAGGTAGACATCCGTGCATTACAAGGGCTTATTATGCCTGGCCTTGAAGTCCGAGTTGTCAATGAAAACGGAGAAGTTCCATGGGACGGCAAAACGATGGGTGAATTGACAATCCGTGGACCGTGGATTGCAAGCGAATATTATAAGGATGAACGAACTGCTGAAGCGTTTAAAGATGGTTGGCTCTATACGGGGGATATTGCGGTCATGACAGAGTTTGGTTATTTGAAATTGACCGACCGCACGAAAGATTTAATTAAGAGCGGAGGAGAATGGATTTCATCTGTAGACCTTGAAAATGCTTTAATGACGCATGAAGATGTGTTTGAAGCGGCGGTCATCGCAGTGCCACATGAAAAATGGTCTGAACGACCGCTTGCCTGTGTCGTGCTGAAAGAAGGGAAAGTAGCGGATGACGCTAAAAAGGAAGAGCTGCTCAACTACTTGGAAGGTCAATTTGTAAAATGGTGGGTGCCGGATCAAGTCGTATTTGTTGATGAAATTCCAAAAACATCTGTCGGCAAGTTTTTGAAAGCTGCGCTTCGTGAACAGATGAAAGGGCAGGAATTAGGGATTTGATTCATTTCAGCTTATTTCAAAATACCTTGTAAATGGAACCAGAGAAGAAACGGTTAGTTGTTTCTTCTCTGGTTTTGCAATATGGTCACCTAAGAGATATTTTGTTGACATACAATTAGATTGCTTGTGGGTATGAGTAAGGAAGAACAGCTTAATGTGAAGGATATTTCATGCAATTAATATAAAGTTTAGTGATAGAAAGCTTTCCGTTTTTAAACGGAGAGCTCAGACTGTAGACAAACACCAGGAATTTTTGGTGTTTGCCTACAGTCTTTTTTCTTTTAAAATAGAAGTAATACTAGAAAAGTTGATTTCCACTGCGGTCGGACGCTTTC
>NZ_JBBCZC010000070.1:0-9976 GCF_037144575.1 Sporosarcina sp. USHLN248 | reverse complement strand
CCGGCATCCGCGAGCTACTTTCAGTATTGAATGAGAAAAATACAAGAACAGGTGGCGAAAAACGATTCGTTTTTCGCCACCTGTTCTATTTTAGGGACTTATTGGACAGCCTCTTTTTTATAGTAAGGTATAGATAATCTACAATGATGACTTTAAAAAGGATCCTTCTTTCTGATAAGGTTTTGGGTAGTGACTTTATTTTATCAGAAGTGGGTCCTTATTTTTTTCAAAAGTAATCAAAGCCGGTGAAACTTTACTCGTTGTAAAATTTCACCGGCTTTTTGATCACAGAGGAGGGTTTTGCCCTATCCTTTTTGTAGGGTGCCTATAGAAGTTATAGTACTTTGCCTGTCATCGCCCATACGGACAAGGAAGTCGTATCCGAACGATTGATGAGACGGTGGGGGGTCGAGCTTTTGAAGCGGATGCTGTCTCCCTCTTGCAAGACATGCTCCGTTCCATTAAGCACGATCGTCAATTCACCTGAAAGGACAAAGCCACATTCTTCTCCCGTATGCTCGACAAGCTGCTGATCTCCCTGTCCGGGTTCTAATCGAATCATAATCATTTCGATTTCCCCTTCGTTGATGGGGGTTAGAAGCTCGTATTGTGAATTTGATTGTGGAAAATGAACAATCTTGCGCTCGTGTTTCCTGACGATTTGTGACGACTGCTCGTCTTCCCCTAATAGTGCAGAAATGGACACACCGAGACCTTTACACAATTTATAGAGTGTCGTTAAAGTTGGATCTGCATTCCTTCTTTCAATTTGGCTAATCATGCTTGGACTTACACCAGAGCTATCCGCAAGTTGCTGCAATGAGTAGCCTTGTTCCTGCCTAAGCTTTCTAACTTTCCTGCCATCAAACATGGCAATCACTCCCTATCGTACATGATGTAAGTTGTTTGGCAAAGGGGAGTACATACACCCTGTAGCATATGCTTTGTCATCTTTCATTACATCATTGTACCAAACCATAAACCTAACGTCGTTCCAATATAGTTGCCGATAATATATCCGATTGTACCGACGACAAGGATTGGCCCGATCAGATTTTTCCAGCCTTTTGCAATGGCCATAGCGGCTGCAGTCGTTGGGCCGCCGATGTTCGCATTACTTACAAGAAGGATGTCTTCCAGATCGTATTTCAACAATTTACCTGCACCTAACGATACAATCATATTAATGATAACGATGATTGCAACGAATAAAAGGAGCAATGGCGCATTTTGGATAATAAGCGGAATTGATGCGGGAACTCCGATTACGACAAAGAACAAATAGATGAGCAAAGTTCCCATTTCCTGGCTGCCATTAATGCTTTCGAAATAACGTGGAAATAGTGCAAGTGCGATGAACGTAATTGTCGTCAGTACAAGATAGTTATCCCCGAATAGCCCGTTTAACAAGTTGAAGAAAAACGATACGTTGTCTCCTGACGGAATGATGCCATCAAAAAATGCCGCTATTTTAAACGAAACCATTACTAAGAAGAATGCAGTACCGATTGAAAGGGCCATATCTTTTAAAGAAATATCTTTTCGTGACCAAAAGCTTTCCGCCAACGTTTTCCCGTCAGTATTATTCGAATTGCGTTCGACTTCCAATACATGTGGCGTATTAAATCGCTTTCTAAAGAAATGCATTGTCGGAATTGTCATGAGAACGACAAAATAGAGAGCCATCATTAAGTTATCTGCAACGACTGTTGCGGAAACCATCTCACCGGGTGTCTCAAATTTCCCTGCCATTGCAGCAAAATTCACTCCACCTCCAACATAGGATGCACTCATCATTGCTCCGATCTTATCCAAATAGGGGATATGATCTTTTAGCAAGAAGAAGCTTATGATTGTTCCAGCAACCGTACCAATCGAACTGATTAAGAAAATAATAAGCATTTTTCCGCTCTCTTGCCAAATTCGTTTGAAATTGACATGAAATAAAAGCAATGGGATTGCAAGTGGTATGATGAAAGACCAAATGGCATCATATACCGGCGAATCTGTTGGAATGACTCCTGTATTTGATAAAATGATTGCCCCGATGAGTGCAATAATCGCTCCTGAAATCTTACTTGCCCATGAGAAACGTTGTTCTAAAAAAATGCTGACTGCTGCCCAAGCGACGATGATACCCCAAAGAGTGATATAATCGTCGGGCTTGATTAGCGTCTGTTCCATACCCATTCCCCTTTCTTATTTTATTGCATATGATGTTTCACGAAACGAAATGCATTGCCGTAGCATATATCATTTAATTCCATTTCTGAAAATCCACGCTTGCGCAGCTTCTCGATTAAGGCAGGCACTTGTTCAACTGTCTCAAGACCCCCTGTGGAGCCAGTTACTCCATCCAGTGAACCATATGGCTGTAGGAAATCAATGAAATCGAAACCGAACGATAGATGGTCCGTTCCGACCAAATCCGCTATGTAGATTGCATGGTCTATGAGCCGATCAATTGTAGGTTTGTCCGGATCGATAAATTCATAGTAAGCATTGAGTCCAATGATACCGCCGCTACGCGCAATCGTCCGCAGCTGTTCATCTGACAAATTCCGCTCATTGTCGCAAACTGTTTTTGCATTGCTATGCGATGCGAAAATTGGTCCTTCTGTCATTTGTACAATCCCGTTGAAGGAAGCCTCGTCCATATGTGACACGTCTATCATCCATCTCTCTGATTCCATGAGCTGAATTGCAGATTTTCCGTGTTCAGTAAGCCCTTTTTCAACATCCGTGTGCCCAATTCCTGTCCCGCTTGCGAGGAAATTCTGTTCATTCCATGAGAGGATGGCGTGTCTGAAACCGTTTGCATTCAAAGCTTCAAAAGCATTCAATACTTTTTCTTCTTTGCTCACACCTTGCCAGCCGTTAATGAATGACAATCCTTCCAGCCCTAAAATAATTTTCACTTTACTTGACGGAGTCTCAAGATCAGCTACAGTCATGCAAATGAGCGCATGTTCGGATTCCAATAAATCTGCCATAACATGCTCATAGAGAAATTGGAATCGCATATAAGGATCGTCTCTGAATTTCCGTTCCGTCCAAAACACACATATGACCGCTTCAACGAGCCCTCTTCTCAACTTTGGATAATGAATCCTGTCGAAAACCTGTTTTTCCCCTTTGCTCCGCCGCCAAGCGATGTCCGTAAATAAATCAGAATGGAGATCAAATACCTTCATGGAAACACCTCCTTTCTCAGAATCTTACAACACACATATATAATATAGTATAAATTTTGCAACTTATTAAAACAAGCTTTTTTATATCTTCCTAAAAGGTTTTCATTACGATTCGATGTATTTTTGATAAGATGAGAGATGAAACATTTATCATATTCATACGTATAAAAGATATAGACATGTATGTACGGGTACGATTAAAGCCTTCACAATGTAAGGGGATGTATAGGATGGAAGTCACAATGAGCATTGTTTTCTTATTATTTTTGGGTTGTTTTTGTTTCGAATTCATTCGGGTTTTAATTAAAATGAAACAACCTATGTTGTTCCCTGAAACGAAGGAAGAGATGGTAGCGATCCGAAAGCAGCCGCAAAAAGCAGTAAATTTGCCAACAGCATTGCATCAGAAAACAGGTATTCTTCTGAATGCTGTTACGCTTCTTTTTGTTAGTAGCCTAGTCGTTTTTAATTTGTTCAGCAGTAACGTACATTGGACTGCATATATAATATTTATCCCTGCTTTATTAACATTAGGTCAAGCTTGGAATATGTTTGCGATTGTGAAAGATGGAGTGTTGAGCGGAGGGCGGTTTGTCCCGTGGAAACATATACGTTCGTACAAATTTGAGCCGATTGATACGAATCATCGTTTCTATGGATATGCTCCGGAAGTGAACAGTGGATATGAATTGAAAATCGAGACGAATCGACGTTCGATGAGCTGTCTTGTAACTTCGGAAACGGTCAAGGAGAAATTGGTTGAAGTTTTAAATGCGCATTTGAGGTGACAGCACGTAGTCATTTATGCGCATACGGATATGGTTATGCGTGAGAATGGCTTAGTTATTCGCAGTTGTTGAGATGTATGCGTGGTTGAATGGACTATTGTGTTTTAGAAGTCATTTATGCGCGTTTAAAAGGACTTTTTCGTTTTTGAAGTTGTTTTCCGCATTATCGGTAAGACTATCTTTTATAGGTGGCGGTCATTAATATACCTGTGCACGAAACGGATGAGATCGTTTCGTGCACAGGTATTTCTTATGGTAGGAAAATTGTTAGGGGACCATTGTTCTCATGCTCCTGCAGCAACTTGCTAAAACGACCGTTATTTTAATAGTGAAAATCTATTGAACAATTCGTAAAAATAGTGGTAGAATGAATGAACAGTTGGTTTCTGCTTGCTGTGCGTTTGATCCTATTGTTTTTTTAACAAGTTCAAAGGGGGATAGTTATGAAGAATCTGATAGGTAAATGGAATCAAATTAGTTTAGTAAAAAGAATTGTCGTCGGTATTATTATCGGTATCATTTTAGCTTTAACGGTTCCTTCAGCAAGTTGGATCACAATTTTTGGTTCGTTATTCGTCGGTGCATTAAAAGCAGTCGCACCTGTATTAGTATTCTTTTTAGTCATGTATGCTCTTGCTGCACATAAACGGGGCACGAAAACGAATATGAAAACGATTCTTGTACTTTATGGAATAGGGACATTTTTAGCGGGGGTTATTGCAGTTGGTGTAAGCTTTATATTCCCGGTTACACTTACATTGACAACAGGCGCTGAAGGGCTTACACCGCCTGAAGGCATCGGCGAGGTCCTGAAAACATTGCTCTTCAACCTAATTACAAATCCAGTAGATGCTATCATAAATGCTAATTATTTAGGTATTTTAATGTGGGCAGTCGTTCTTGGGCTTGCATTGAAAAGTGCAAGCCAAACGACGAAAGATGTTTTAGGCAATTTATCGGATGCAATCACAAAAGTCGTAAAATGGGTGATCAATTTAGCGCCAATCGGTATACTGGGTCTCGTTTTTGAAGCGATTGTCACAACTGGTCTTTCTGCGCTCATGGAATACGGTAAATTAATTGTAATTTTAGTTGGCTGCATGTTGTTTATTGCGCTGGTTATGAATCCGTTAATCGTCTATTTCTATATCCGCAGGAATCCGTATCCTCTTGTTTTCAAGGTGATAAGAGAGAGCGGGATTACAGCATTCTTTACAAGGAGTTCAGCTGCAAATATTCCTGTAAATATGAAATTATGTAAAGACCTTGATTTGAATGAAGATACGTATTCGGTATCCATCCCGTTAGGCGCAACGATTAATATGGCTGGTGCTGCCGTTACGATTGCGGTACTCACGCTTGCTACAGTTCACACGCTCGGTATTGAAGTCGATTTCATGACTGCGCTGCTGCTCTCTGTCATTGCGGCTGTCTCTGCTGCTGGTGCATCAGGTGTTGCGGGTGGGTCACTTCTATTGATCCCGCTGGCATGTAGTTTGTTCGGAGTCCCGAATGATATTGCCATGCAAGTTGTTGGAGTAGGCTTTATTATTGGTGTTGTTCAAGATTCTTTCGAAACTGCACTGAATTCATCGACTGACGTCTTGTTCACTGCTACAGCTGAGTATGCCGAAGAATATAAAGACAGCAAAGTAGGTAAAACCGTTGCTATGAAATCATAAAACGTAAGGGTGTTGTTTCTCACACAGTTATGCAACATTCAATATGCGGTTGCTATCGGAAATAAAGGTTGTCCGTAAGGTAAGTGATCATTTACCTTATGTGACAACCTTTTTTTCTTTGGTTGGGTAACTGCGAATATGAGTGGTGCTGTGTCGAAATGAGCGAAATTCGAGAAGCTTGAGCATGCTGTTTAGAAACGAACGCTGCTGTCGAAGAACAAGCAAACTAACATATTGATTTCCTGCTTTCGTTGAACGGGGATTTTGAAAAACAGTCGTAAATAGTCAAATTTTTGTCTTTCTTGACAGCTCCCACTCTTTTCTTCGTTCTTTAAAAAATATCCATCCAACAAATAGAGTGACTGCCATCATAATCAAATAGACAAGTGCTTCCCAAGTCATAAATGCCTGAAAGATGTCTTGAAAAGAAGTACCACGGATAAATACATCGTACGGATTTGCATTGCGGTATGTGATTGGAAGTTTATCCCCAATGTCGTATTGATGGTAAGTATGTCTGGTGACGTCTTTGATCACTTGATAAGTGCGCCCTGCCTCATCTTTAAAGGCAACAGACAGTTCATAGGATGAATCCTCGTATTTGCGGAATGTGAAATGGGAATCACGGTCGAAAATGATCGCCTCAGTTTCAGTTTTTCCAAAAGGAAGCAATTTCCTAAATAAATTTAATAGGAAACGTCCTATGAAAAACAGAAACCCAAAAATTACGACGCCAACAATTCTCCAACCATTTCTTTCTCTTCTCTTTTTCCCTTTCTTTCTCCTTTTCTTTAGCCGTTTTGCCTGCCGATTGTAAGAAGTTTGTTTTTCCATCCTATCCAATATAGGGATAGAGAGCAGCAGTGCGACCAAGCAGCAGAATGCTATAAATCCAAATATAGTAATGCCGAATAGGAAAAACGCGCTGTCGAAAATGAAATCACGGACCGTTGAAAAGTCTGACGGGTGTATCGAGTACCCATCGATTGAATCTCCAACCACAATTTCTTTCTCCTGCATTTTAGAAATCCGGTTAAGGTAAGGGGATTCTTCTCCGTTCGGATAGTTGACCCGCACATAATAGGTAGGCGGCGTGTATAACCCTTTCACTCCTACTTTATCGGTAGTGGACACAGTGACCGGTTCGGCTGAAAATAGATTGTATTCTTCTATGTAGGACGCCGTCAGTCCCCAAGTCAAAAGACTAAATAATATGGTGATAGCTGCCAACCCAGCGGTTTCTTTTATCCACTCCATCTTCTACACTCCCGTCCGTTTTATAGAAACAACTCTCATGGTTGAAAATAGGGTTGAGCCTTAGAGTCGTAAGGGTTTAAGTGTCTTTTGACATGTAAAAACCCACCTGTTATGATTTAAGTGTCGAATTTAAATCAAAAGGGTGGGTTTTTTTCACCCTCACCAGAAGGCGAGGTTTATCTATGAATTCATACCCAAATGATAGCACAAGTATTCCTCGTAATTCAAGAGGTTATCAGGGCGATGGCGTGGAATTTTTGAAAGATGTGAATGGTAACGGCGAGGAACGGGATTGGAAAGGGAAAAAGAAGCGTTCCCTTTTGATGGCTGATCATCATGCGAAAGTCGAGGAATTGACGAAGAAAGCCGAGCATATGTATGATTGCGGGAATTATTTAGTGTTCAAAATGAAGGATGGTCGGCTGAAGCTGTACCAAGCCTATTTTTGCAAAGCGAGGTTATGCCCGTTGTGTAACTGGAGGCGTTCTTTGAAGATTGCTTTTCAAAACAAGAGAATTATTCAGACGGTGAATGAACATGAAAAGGTGAAATGGGTTTTCCTTACGTTGACTGTTCGGAATGTCGAAGGCGAAGAATTGAAGGATACAATGGATCGGATGACAAAGCGTGGAATAATTTTTCCCGTTACGCCAAATTTAAAAAGTCGGTGAAAGGTTATTTCCGTCCGATGGAAGTCACCCGGAATTGGGATAAAGATAGTGAATGGTATGGAACATATCACCCTCATTTTCTTGTACTGTTGGCTGTTCCAAATGATTATTTTGGACGTAATTATATTAAGCAATCTGAATGGACGGATATGTGGCAGCGGGCGATGAAATTGGATTATACGCCGATCGTGCATGTGGCGAAGGTGAAGCCGAAAGCGGAATCGGCTGATTTCGGTGAAGTGGAGCAGGAATTGAAAAAAGTGATTCTTGAACAAAATGCTGTTTTTGAAGTTTCCAAGTATCCGGTAAAGGATACGGACGTGATCAGAGGAAACGAGGTCACGACTGAAAATGTCCAGACGGTAAAGGATTTGGACAAGGCTCTCGCTTACAAACGGCTGATTTCTTATGGGGGTTTGTTGAAGGATATTCATAAGGAATTGAATTTGGGTGATGCCGAATCTGATACATATTGACGAGGATTCCGATGAAGTTGCGAATGGTGCCATTGATGTGATGGCTTTCTGGCATATTGGTATAAAGAATTATGTGATTAGAAAAGGTTAGCATATTGCTAGTCTTTTTTTTTTACGCTACATTTATATGTAAGGTAATTATTAGGAGGGGTAATAGTGGGCGATTATACAATCGAACGCTTTTTAATTGCGGCTTGTGTGTTTTTATTAATACTATCTGTACTGGTTTGGAGGGAAAGGCGAAGGCTTTTGGTAGGACTGATTGCCGTTGTATTAATTGGCTATTCAATATTCTTTTTTGTACGAGGGCAACTCCTTGAAAAGCAGTATGAGCAATCGATTGGTACTGTTTATGAGTATCTTGAAAGTCAATACCCCGAAGAGGAATGGAATGTAATTGATAGATTGTCGAAAGGACAAATGCGCCAAAGTAATAAAGTAGATATTGTTTTTGCCAATGAGAAAGGTGTCATCTACACCTATAAAATATTGGATGATGGGCAAGTTGTACAATGGGAAATAAATTTAGGCGAAAAACATTTTGATGAAGTAAAACATAATGAAAAAAACTAAGTTTTTATAATGAAGATTCAGTTATTTTATGTTATTGTTATATACAATATGTGGAAAAGGGGGTTGTTTGATTGAACAAAAAAAGATTTGTTTGGTCATTTATAACACTGGGGTTTATGGTTTTAATGCTCTTAGTCGCAAAACCTATTAACAGTTTTGCGAATGAAAGTGTTTCTAAAGCTATGGAGGATAAAATCAATAAAAATGTTGTGGAGTTTATCTCTACTGAAAAAACATTTTTTGATTTACAGGGAGCAGATTTCGAAGCGGAGTTAGTGCGGGAGCTTTATCACACTGACGATTCAGTATTAGCTTATTATTATCAAGTAAAAGAGAATGGGGTATTGAAAGGTTTTGTACTAGCTTCTGCAAAGGAAAATATAGATTTTATTTTAGAGTACGGGCAGTTCCCTGATAATGTGGATACCAAATACGCTGATGTCTTGTTACAAAACGTAGATAAAAAAGCATATTTTTTAGGCTTAGATTTTATTCTATTTGCAAATAATAAAGTTGAGATTGCAAAGCTTGTTGAGCAGGAAAAAGAAGAGGCAATAGAAAAGGCAATAGAAAATGGTGAAAGTGTAGAAGTTATCCAAGAAATTAGGAACACTAAACCGGGTGTAGATTTAGAGGAAATGGAGTATTCGTTCAAATCTAATATAAATTCTATATCTCTTAATAACACAGTCCCAGACGAGTATTCGTTAAGTATCACTAGAATATGGCAAAGAGCACAGCATGTTGCTAATCCAAATTCATCCTGCGGACCGGCTAGTGGAGCTATGATAGCAAACTATTATGGGCAAGTTCGTGGATTTAATGTCAGGACTACACCCTATTACGCTAACGTAGGCACGTTTATTAATCATTTATATTTTGACATGAATTCTCTACCAATTGGTACAAATTCATTTTCATTTTTAAATGGATTAACCTTGCATTTGAATCATGATGTGAATCAATGGGAAGGCGTAAGAAACGGTGAGCCAACTTTCGCTAATGTTATAAATGCTATTAATAAACATTATCCGGTTGCATATGTAACTAGGCTTGGTAATGGCGAGGATTATCATTGGAGAGTTATTAAAGGATACAAAAAACCACAGGGGCAAGTAATTTATAAAGACTCTGATGGCGGTGAATCTAATTACGGAGATTTGGTTGCAACTTGGTCATTAATCCAAAACCAAATTACAACTGTCTATTTCCGTATGAAATAATAGGGGCTGTCCAATAAGTCCCTAAAATAGAACAGGTGGCGAAAAACGAATCGTTTTTCGCCACCTGTTCTTGTATTTTTCTCATTCAATACTGAAAGTAGCTCGCGGATGC